>CAYJJP010000087.1:0-7965 GCA_964370525.1 uncultured Desulfovibrionaceae bacterium
AAAAATTGAATATAGTTGCCGGCAGCTTGTTCCTGCACAAATTTTTCATAATGAGCACGCATTTGTCCATCTCCAACAATAACAAGCTGTTTTTTTAGCTTAATACAAGCTTCGATGGCAATGTCTACACGCTTGTAATCAACCAATTGTCCTACGCAAAGGTAAAAATCCTGACGATTTTGCTGTGAAAGAGGAAAGTCTTTTGTGTTAACGGGAGGATGAACTACGCTAGCATTGCGCCGCCAATGCTTTTGAATACGCTTGGTCACAGTATGCGAATTGGCTACGAAATAATCCACCCTATTGGCTGTAAGTACATCCCATTGGCGTAATCTGTAGAAGCAAGCACGCATGAACTGGCGTACCGGCCAAGAAGCCGCCTGCAAATATTGTGGATAAAAATCCCACAAATAGCGCATGGGACTATGGCAGTAGCAAAGGTGGGTGGCGTCTGCACGAGTGAGCACACCCTTGGCAGGGCCGGATTCTGAGGAAATTATCAAATCGTAACCGGTGAGATCGAGCTGCTCCAAAGCAAATGGCATAAGTGGTAGATATTTTTGATAAAGTTTTTTTGCAAAGGGTAATTTATTGATGAACGTAGTATAAATATTTTTTGATTGCAATAACGGAGAAAGTTTTTCCCTGTCGAGCACATGTGTAAATATATCAGCATTTGGATACATGCGTAATAGTGCTTCCAGTACCTTTTCTCCGCCACGCATTTGTACAAGCCAATAGTGAATCAATGCCACCCTTGGGCTTTGTGACGCTACTTCCGGCGTGTGCATAGAGTATCCTTGTACTTTTGTATAATGATCTTTTTCAACAGGCTGTTAGGCCAATCTAAGCGTTCATGTGGGCAACGAACGCCCCATGTTTTTTCTTGTTTTATCTTATGGAAAGCTGAGCCGCTAATTCACGGTTAACCCCCAATGGCTACCATTTTTTTATTTGCCACAGCACCACGAGCTTTGCGAGCCTTTAGCAGGGCTTCTCCAAGCGGTTTACGCTTGATTGCTTGTTCAAAAGTTGCCAAAAGCATGGGCATTAATTGCTCTTTGTTTTCCGAGTTACGCAAAATATGGCGCAAATCATGTTCGCTGTCGGCAAAGAGGCAGGTGCGCAATTGACCGTCAGATGTAACACGCAAACGATTGCATGAAGTACAAAAATGGTTAGAAAGGGCAGAAATAATACCAATACGTCCATGCCCATCTTTTATTTCATACATACGAGCCGGGCCATTGTGTTGCATCTTACGACCGCTTTGTTGCAAGCGTTTGCTGCTGGCAGGTTGCAGGTGGGCATATTTTTTAGCTTCTTCCAGAAGGCTTTCCGAAGGCATAAAAATGGACTCGCTCCAAATGGTATCGTTACCCATGGGCATGAATTCAATAAAGCGCACGTCCACAGGGTTGGCCTTGGCAAATGTAATAAATTGCTCCATTTCCACATCTGTAATACCACGCATGGCGACAGCGTTGATTTTAACGCTGATGTTCGCTTCGAGCAGGGCATAAATATTTGCCAATATTTCTTCCAAAAAATCTCTACCGGCGATGTTGATAAATGTTTCGCGCTGAAATGAGTCAAGCGAAATATTAATAGCTTTAATGCCAAGAGTTTTGAGGTGTTGTATATGCGGACGCAATAGCGAGCCATTGGTGGTTATGCGCAAGTCTACTTCTGGGTAGTTGGTGCGGATACGCTCAACAAAATCCATAAACCCCTTGCGAGTAAAGGGTTCGCCTCCCGTGAGGCGGACTTTTTCAATGCCCATTTGCATTGAAGCGTCTATGAGGGTGAGCATTTCTTCATAGCGTAAGCAGTTTTCATGCGTTACATAGCTATCATCTTTATTGCACCGACAATAACTACAAGAAAAATTACAGCGATCTGTCACCGACAAACGTAAATAACGAGCTATGCGTCCATGTTCATCGGTCAATAAAAAAGGGTCATTATTCACGTTCATATCCGGGTAAAAGGAAGGTTGAGGCTCCCGTTTGTCCCTGTCCTTTGGGACAGTTTTTTTGAAGATAACAGATTTCGCAAGCTCCCTTAAATGGGTAATGCGTCACCACTGCAAAACGGCGTGAAAGGCTTGGCCCTTCTTCTTTGTACGGTATTCCAAGCTCATCTAAGGCAGCGCGCAAGCTGTCGGTGGGACGCGGAGCAGGGGCACAGCCTGCGCTTTCTACGTCCGGCAGCAAATCATGCACTGCCCCCATACACAATGTTTGTGCAAGGGCGTTGTCGGAATACGCTTTAGAGGGTGCATCTGCCCAAGAGCTGTCAATCTCCTCTTCCACGGATTCCGGTAGCCAAGTAACAAGATATTTAATCTTTCCCGTATCTACCGTATACACATTGAGTTCTGTCTTCCATTTTTCCCAAAGAGATGCAAAACGCTCAAAAAGTTGCCCGCCGATGCGAGTTTCTTGACTGTTGCGCATGATAAGCTCTAAATCGAAATATGGCTCTGCTTCAATTTTTTCAATGGTATAGCTACTCATACTATGTTAATTCTCCGTATTTAAATCTTTTTTCTGTTTCAGTCTTGTAGTATTTGACTGAATGGTTATTATTATTATAGTGCGTCTTGGACATATGCGCAAGAGTAAAAGGCTGAGAATTTATTTTTCAAATCTTTTTCTGCAGTTTTTGCTAAATAGTCGTCACTGAAAAAGACATTAATGATTTAAAATAAAAGATTTTTTAGTCAAGACAGGCAAATAAAAACGTTTTTTCTGTGACGACTAATAAAATTTGAGCGCAAGCGAAAATTTTTCGCCACGAAAAATGAGCCGCAATTCACTTGCGGCGGGCGCGAAGCGACATTTGGAGTGGGCGTGCCTTTCTGAAAAATGCATGAAAATGCGTTTTTCAGCTTCGACTAAATATTGGTGCGTAACAACAAGTATAATTTTTTACCCATAGTTTATGGAATTGACCTCAGCGATTAAATGTTTTACATAGTGCCACTTGATAATCCGTTGAAAAATCAACAATTGCTGTACAAGCGATGGGATAATTTTTTCAGCTAACTGTCGAATATAAAAAAACATATATTTAATAAAGGAAATAATTATGGATGACAAAAGTGGCTTCCCAAAGCACTTTCGCTATGAATACGAACAGGATGCTAACATTAAATTGCAAGTTGCACATGGTGTTTGGGGTGGTATAAATACACATGGAGAAATCGAGTTAAACTTTTATACTGAAAGTGACAAACTGCCTCTCATGTCTGAAAAAATATTTAATGCAGAAGGCTTAGCTGAGCCGGAGCAGGTTGTGCCGGGCGAAGACGAACCGCGCGCTGTTATACGCAATGTACACTCCAAAATTCTTTTGAATTATAATACGGCGCGTGCCCTGCTCGTGTGGCTTGAGGAAAAAGTGGATCGCCTTGAAATGAGTGATTCAGAAAACTATTTATACGATGACAATGGAATTGAGCAATAAATGCAACAATCTTTCCATATCTTAACATTCGGCTGCCAGATGAATTTTAATGATTCTTTGTGGCTTGAGCAAACATTTTTGGAACGTGGCTTTGAAAAAGCTCCCCTTGACAAGGCCACGGTCATTATTGTCAATACTTGCTCTGTGCGTGAAAAGCCGGAACAAAAAGTATACAATACTTTGCGTAAAATTCGCTTGGAAAGTAAGCATACCGAGGGAGCCTTTGCGGTGGTTGCAGGCTGCGTTGCACAACAAATAGGCAGCGGCTTTTTCGAAAAATTTCCTTGGGTACGCCTTGTTTGCGGAACCGATAGCATACGCGATATTCCCGCCGGCGTGGAAAAGCTTTTTGCCGAGCCGGATTTGCGTATGTCCTTAGTGGACTTTTCAGAAAACTATCCTGAGCGCGATGTGAGCACATTGGCTCAAAACGTAAATCCCTTGTCTTATGTTAATATTATGCAGGGGTGCGATAATTTTTGTGCATATTGCATTGTTCCTTTTACCAGAGGACGCCAAAAATCGCGCACACTGTCATCGGTTGTGGCAGAATGTGAAAAACTTTTGGCTCATGGCACAAGAGAAATTTGTTTGCTCGGCCAAAATGTTAATTCATTTGGACAAGATAAAACAGGCGATGGCACAAGTTTTGCCAAACTTTTGCGTGAACTTTCAAAACTTAATGGCTTAGAACGTTTACGCTTTATGACTCCACATCCTAAGGATGTATCGCCTGAAGTTATTCAGTCGTTTGGAGAGTTTGAAAATTTATGTCCTCATGTGCATTTGCCCATGCAATCCGGTTCGGATGCAGTGCTTGCGAGCATGGGAAGAAAGTATACCAGCGCTCATTTTCTATCTCTTGTTGAGGCTTTGCGCAAAGTGCGTCCGGATATAAGTTTTTCGTCTGATATTATTGTGGGCTTTCCCGGAGAAAGCGAAGAAGATTTTATGCAAACATGTGACATGTTAGAAAAAGTGGGTTTTCGAGCTTCGTTTTCTTTTTGCTACTCCGATAGGCCGGGAACAAAGGCGCAACGCTTGCCCGTGAAAACAGATCCGCAGGTAATGCTTGAGCGATTGCATCGCTTGCAAGAAAAGCAAGCACAGCTTACAGCCGCTTGGCTTAAAGCGCGTGAAGGCCAGCAAACGGTCTTACTTCTTGAGGATGTGAGCAAGAAAAATGACGATAATACGCAAGAAGTTTTTTGGAAAGGGCGCGATCCATATGGAGTAACTGTTAATGTTGCATTGGCAGACGGTGTGGGTAAATGTGGTTTATTACTTCCTGTTCATATTATAAACGCAAAGAAAAATACGCTTTTAGCTAAGCAGGTAGGTATACCATGGTAAAAATGCGCATTCTTGGGCTAAGTGTAGACAGTACAGCAAAAACTCCCATTTTGCTTTTACAAACAGAAGATGAAAAGCGATTGTTACCCATTTGGATTGGTTCCATGGAAGCTATGAGTATTTCTCTGGCTTTAAGCGGACAAAGCGCGCCACGCCCTTTGACGCATGATTTACTGCTATCCATGGTGCAGACTCTTGGGGCAAGTATTGAGGCCATTGAAATTTCATCTTTTAGGGGCGGCACCTTTTATGCGGAGCTTGTTCTTAGGCAGAAAAATGAAGTTGTTAGGGTGGACTGTCGGCCTTCTGATGGTATTACACTTGCCATTAAAACGGGTATGCCCATTTATGTTAGTGATGAAGTTCTTGATAATGCTTCTGATGCTCAACAAAAACAAGATGCTACCTCATTTCAATTGTTGAAGTCTGAAGGAGAAGTTGAGCAGAAGAAATTTGCAACATCGCAAAAGCTTCATAAAAATGTGCCGCACATTACCATTAAGATGCCTCCGAAATCACACGTAAAAACGCTGACAAGACCCACAAGCTTGCAAGATGAGAAGGTTGATTTAGCGGCACTTTTGCGCTCACTCGATCCACCTTCTCCAAAAAAAATGTAGCGCAGTGGCAAATGTTTCTTTTAAAAGGATTATTTGCTGTTTTCACTAAACGATATGTCTAAGTTTCATTTCTCTTGTTTAGCTCTTGATTTTGATGGTCAAGGGCATAGGCTCAGCGCAAAAAAATCAAGAAAAAATCTAAAAAATATAATATAACATTTTAATCTCTTATTAGTTTGCTTACTGCTTTGCAAATTCTTTGGGCATAAAGTAAAAACAGCCTGTGACGATTAATAGCAGTAACAACAAGGGGTAGGTTTATGTTAGATTATGAAAAATTTCAGAGAGTATATGATTTTTTTTGCCAAGGAAAATCAGACCTTGCCTTGCGTTTGCTTATGCAAATTCAAGCCCAACACATTACCCTACATGATACCATAGATGTACTTGAATCTCGTATTCGAGAGTTTGAAGATATATTGTTACTTTCTAAGGCTTTGTATTTTGACAGCAATTTCTACTGGATTCGCACATCTTCAGCCACGCAAGGGCCTTTCTGTCCGCATTGTTATGAGGGGGATGGTATGCTTTTCCGTTTGCGAATGCAGGAAGGTTCGTTGGCTTGTGAGCACTGCGCTGCAACGTATGAATACGGTGCACATGCTGTGGGGGATACGCCAAGGCATATGCCTCAAGCCAAATTAATTCCGTTTAAATCAAAGACTTTTTAGGCTTTTTGGATGTCGCGAAAGAATGATTTAGCGCCCACCAAGCTCAATGAGCAGAGAGAGGTGCCAAAGCACATGGGAGGGATGTTCTCTCCCCTTGCGCAATATCCGGGTGTAGGCTATGGTGAGGTGTTCCAAAAGGGAAGAGTGCAGGATGCTCTTCCGGAAAAAGAACCAAAACCCTTACAAGAAAAGAATAAAGTTTTTATTCGCACAAATAAGCCTATGGAAAGCAATAGAGAACATTCCTATACCTCAGCTCTGCTTTTAGTGGAGATTGAGGGAAATGCGCGCATGGACAGATCCTTTTTGCGTGAAGCTGGATTCACGCGCATTCAAGTGCTTACTTCCGGCATATTGGCAGGGCGGTTCTTAGATATCCAAAGCAAGGAACAATCTTCCGAAGCCGTAGATGTGGTTTTTTGCCATCCACGCTTGGATGACATGTCTGCACCACAATTCATCGAGCTTATTCGCCTAAGTCCATTGTTGAAAAATATTCCCATCATAGCCATTGCAGGCAGTAGCGAAGAAGGAATTTTGTTTCAGTCCATGGGTAGCGGCTTTACTAATATTTTAACTCGTCCTTACTCATTGCATGATTTGCAAAGCTCCCTTTCTCGTGCGCAAGAATCGCAGCAAAACTCTTTGCAACTTGAAAGCTCTATGTATCCAAAATCTCAGAAAGAGTTTGACTTAGCTCTGAAAACACTCGAAGGCTATAAAGGTCAAAACGCCAAGACGTTCATGTATTTTAATGAAGGTTTGAAGCTGCTTAAAGAAAAATCGTGGGATATGGCCATAGTGGCTTTGAGTAAAGTTCTTTATAATCAAGAATTAAAGGGCGAAGCTGAATATGGTTTGGCTGTGGCATGGCAAGGCAAGAATAATCCTGAAAAGTATACATACTTCATGAATGAAGCCTGTTTAAGTCTTGTGCGAGCTCAAAAATGGGCTAGGGCACGACATGCTTATTCTAAGCTTGTGCAAGTTATGCCGCATGCTTTGAATCCTTTCGTGCGTACTGCTGAAGGGCTTATTCGTGGTCAAAATTTTAGAGATGCCGGTGCAACCTTATTGCTTGGTATAGAGCTAAGTAATAAGAGGGAAACATTGGAAAGAATTGCAAGAGCTTGTTTTTATACTGAAAATGTTGAGTTTACCCTTGATAGAATACAAAAAAACTTTACGGCGCCTGAGTTGAAAGCGTTGGTAGCCGCCTTGCCACAAGAGCTTGAAAGGCTCAATCAAGGTCATGCAGTTGCCCTTGAGAAAAAACGCCATGAGCGCGCGTTGTTACGCAAGGAATTAAAGTCGCTACCGAAAAAATCTGATCCTTTTAATCTTTCTCCCTTTGGAGCTGGCGAGCGCAATGACGGCGCAGGTAAATCGTCAAGATCCTCACTTTCCGGAGTGGACTTACTTGAATCTGAAAGCTCTAGAAAAGCAGTGGATTTTCTTCCTTTTAATGAAGATGAAGATGAGTTAGAAAATCAAGCCAAGTCACCTAAAAAGGGTTTGGGTCTTTTTTCTTCGCGTAAAAAAGGCAAAAAAACTTCAAAAAAATCTACGCAGAAAAATATTAAGGATGAAAAAAGTATACAACTACAAGAGCATGATCTGGAAGTTGACTTTTTCCCCAAGCAGTTAAATGAAATTGCCACAGTGATTAAGACTACTTGGAAATTGATGAAAGGAAAATAGACCGACAGATTGCTCAGCACGCTTTAGTTTGTCGTTTTGAGAAATTTTTAGCCCTCTACATTTTCAAGGTGCAGAGGGCTTTTTTGTTTTTATATTATGTGGCTATTGCCTTTAATCAGCTTTTTTGCAAGGGAGGGGAAAACTTTTGC
>CAYJJP010000088.1:0-7961 GCA_964370525.1 uncultured Desulfovibrionaceae bacterium
CCTAAGTATTACCGCATCTGAAAATTTATGTAGAGAAAATAACAAAAATAATACACTCTCAAATTAGCTTTTATGCGTGTCATATCAACAAGCTTGCAATTTTTGTTTTTATGGCATAAAAATGACTGAGCTAACGTATGGGTGCTTTTTAGATATTTTTTATGAGGTAAAATACATATGAACGCAAAAGACATTCGCGACTTACTTATCAAAGCAAAAGTATGTTATACACAGAAAAAAAACATTGAATGTGTAGGTGCCATCATTATGGCGCTACGAAATATGGGTGACGGCGCTCAGCCTGTGGAAGTTTGCAGTGCTTTACGGGAAGTAGTTTTGCTGGTGGGCAAAGAAGAAATGGTAACAGAGGTGTTAGGTCATCCGCTGACGTATACTTCTGGGCAAGAAAAGGAATTATTGGTACCTTTTGCCAAAGTATTTAAAATTGCCATGGAAAATAAAGATGCTGAAAGTCATGAAGTTGCGCTTGCTCGTAAAATAAAAATTGATAAAGCATTTAATGAAGGCAAAAGTTTATTGGCGCGCAATAATGTTTCTGAGGCTGACCAAGTATTTAGCGAAGCTATAACATTCTATAGAGATGAACATACTTTATTTTCTCTCATCGGGGAAGCGCTCATGCAAGCGAATGCGCCAAAGCGTGCTTTTCCTTACCTCAAAAGAGGAATTGAAGTTGACCCAAATAATAAACATATGCGTAGTCTTTATGATAAGTGTGAAGAATTAAGAAAACAAGCTCGATAACAAACGAGAATTATTTCCCACCATCTTTTCTGACTCACATAATAAAGGAAACAGGCTATGCCAATAATTTTACCTAATGAAACAGATATTTATGCATTAACAGACTCCAAGCTAAGCCTTTCTAGAAGTGTTGAAGAAGTAGGTAAGGCTCTCTTAGATGCCGGCATAAAAATTTTACAATATCGCGAAAAAAAAAAGAAAGCCGGGGAAATGCTTGAAGAGTGCCGCATATTGCGTGCGCTGACCAAACAAGCAGGAGCTTGTTTTATTGTTAATGATCATGTGGATATAGCCATGATTGTGGATGCTGATGGAGTGCATGTTGGGCAAGAAGATTTACCGGTACCACAAGTACGTGAACTTATTGGTTCTCATAAAATCATTGGACTTTCCACTCATAACCCTGAACAGCTTCGAGCAGCAAAATTATTAGGGGCTGACTATGTGGGCGTCGGTCCTATTTTTGCCACTCAAACCAAGGAAGATGTTTGTGCACCCGTAGGTTATGATTATTTAGATTATGCTGTTAAACACAGCGAATTGCCATTTGTAGTTATTGGCGGCATAAAACGCCATAATATTGCGGAAATTGTACGCCACGGAGCTTATTGTGCTGCTCTTGTATCTGAATTGGTAGGTGCAGAAGATATTGGCCAAAGAGTTATGGAAGTTCGTGCTGCAATGAGCAAATAAGCAATCATTACTTTGCCACATTTTTTCAATATATCAAAATTATACATTTAATTAGTAGAGGTAAGCATGACGCAATGCCACATAACGTGTCCTGATGACTTTTGTCCGGACTTTTCCAAAGGTTTAATAGCAGCCATAGCGCAGGACGCCAGCAGTAATGAAGTACTCATGTTGGCATGGATGAATGCTGAAGCATGGCAAAAAACTTTGGAAACCGGTGAAGCACACTATTTTAGCCGCTCACGCCAAAGTTTATGGCATAAGGGTGGCACTTCTGGACATGTGCAACGAGTGAAAAGCATTCGTCTTGACTGTGATAGTGACGCTCTCATATTACTTATTGAGCAAGTGGGCGGAGCAGCCTGCCATAAGGGTTATGCGTCCTGTTTTTATCGTGAATTAAAAGATGATAATGTAAATATTTGTAGTCCCTTAATTTTTAACCCCAAGGAGGTATATAAATGAGCCGGCCTATTTTAAAACTCGGCATACCTAAAGGATCACTGGAAGATGCCACAATTAGTCTTTTTGAACGTGCTGGCTGGAAAATACGAAAACATCATCGTAATTATTTCCCTGACATCAATGACCCTGAAATTAGTGCTTCACTTTGTCGAGTACAAGAAATCGGAAACTATGTGGTAGATGGTGTTTTGGACGCCGGACTTGCCGGTCTTGACTGGCTCAAAGAAACAGATGCCTACCATAAACTTATTAAGGTATCTGACCTTGTTTATTCCAAAACTTCCAACCGTCCCGCACGTTGGGTATTGGCTGTTTCCGGTGATTCCACTTTTGAAAAGCCGGAAGACTTAGCAGGTAAGCGCATAGCCACAGAACTCGAGGGTATTACAAAGGATTATTTTATCCAAAAAGGGATTGATGTTTCTGTCTTTTATTCTTGGGGTGCTACAGAGGCTAAAGTGGTTGAAGGCCTTGCTGACGGTATTGTGGAAGTTACGGAAACAGGCACAACAATTCGTGCCCACGGATTGCGCATTATTGACGAAGTAATGGAAAGTAATACTGTTTTTGTGTGTTCCAAAGAAGCTTGGAATAATCCTGAAAAAAGACGTAAAATTGAACAAATAGATTTACTTTTACAAGGTGCTTTACATGCAGAAAGTTTGGTCTGCATAAAACTCAATGCACCATCTGATAATTTGACGGCTATTTTGGACAAATTACCTTCGCTTAATTCACCAACTGTGTCTCCATTGCGTGACACTAAATGGTGCTCAGTGGAAACTGTGGTGAGTATTGACCTCGTGCGTGATTTAATACCAAAATTACGCTCTGCCGGTGCTGAAGGTATTATTGAATACGCTTTAAATAAGGTAATATAGGCATTTATGATGGCAAAAATATGACGAAACAACACTCAGAAAAAGATGCATCCGCAAATTTTTTAGACTCTTTACCCGAATTAGCTAAGGGTGAAGAATTTCTTTTTGCATGCAATGAAAATGTTCCCTGTTTTAATCGATGTTGTGCAGAATTAACTCTGCCTTTAACACCCTATGATGTTTTACGATTATGCCAACATTTTGGCATTGAAAGCGAGAAATTTCTTAAAACTCATACACAAATGCGAACTTTTCCCGATACCGGCTTTCCTTTACCACTCTTAAAAATGCTTGCCGGCCCATCTGAACCATGCCCTTTTGTAACTCCGGCGGGATGTTCTGTATATGAAGATAGACCCGGTGCTTGTCGCACCTATCCTCTTGGGCGTGGCACTAAGCTTGATTCTGAAAAAGCTGTGCTTGAACGTTTTTTTATTGTTCAAGAAGAACATTGTAAGGGGTTTGAACGCGGCAAACATTGGACTGCACAAACATGGCTTAAAGACCAAGGACTTGAGCCTTATAATGAATCCAACGACCGTTATATGCGCATTATGGCAAGGGTGAAAGAACTTGGTGAACCGGTTAATCCTAAAATGGCGACAATGATTATTTTATGTTTATATCAATTGGATAGATTCCGTGTTTTTCTGACTGACATGAACATATTCAGTAAACTAGTCATTAGCGATGAACGATGTAAAAGTATTATGGTTAATGACGATGTATGCCTTGATTTTGCCTATGAATGGCTAGAGCTGGTTATCTTTGGTTCATGTGAAACATTGAGTCGCAAGGATTCCAAATAGCTTTAAAATTAAAATTCCCTGCTCAACTTTTATATGTAAAGCAGGGAATTATTTTATATTTTTTATAAATATTTATTCTTTATTGTATGCACCCCTAAAAATTATCCCTTCCGAGCAATTAGTCTTGGCATCTTCTCCATAATAAATATATGCGGCTTTAGGCGTAAAAAGTACATGAAAATCACTGGCCGATTGATTTGAAACTTGTATCCATCCCTTTTTTAAAGCACCAATCCCTTGAAAAGTACACACCTTACCTTGCTCATTATAAGCAGAACCTTGCACAGTCAAAGTACCATCATGGGCTGAAACTGAAAAACTAGCTAATTTACCTTGATAAGTTCCGGTACTAGGAACAACAGCAGCTATTCGCAACAATACAGCATTGCGTTCTTCCGTAGCCTTGGTATAAGCTTCAACGAGGGACATTTTTTTAGAAAGCTTTGCAACTTCAGTTGCCTGCTCACCATCTTTCCATTTTTTTTGCCACCTTGAAAGGCGATTATGTTGTTCCGGGGTAATGCGAGTTTCAAGTAACATAATGGTTGCATTCAATAAATTATGGGCAAGAACGTATTGCGGATGCTGTGCCAATTGTTGTTCTAAAGAATCTTGCGGTTTTGCTGCGCTGTCTGTGCTTTCAACTTTATTTGATTGTGAACTTATATCTTCACGCAAAGTCATTTGCGCAGCTGCCAAGGTATTATTATGAATAATTAATACAAAAAAAAATATGTTTACCCAATAAAAAAATAAAATTTTACTGCTTTGTTTCATAGTAATTTCTCCGCAAAAAAAATGGATTTTAGAAAAATCAAAAGTAATGTAGCAAGAACGCAATTACCATTTAGAAATATATCAAAATAGTCAATAAATTTAAAGCTTATTTAATCACGAATTTTACATCAGTATATAATTTTCTAATATTTTCCAAAATGTACTGAAGAAAAATTAATATTTTCCACACTATAGGCTTGAGGATTTTCTTCTTTATGTCCTATGGCAAGTACGCATAATGGTTGTAAATGTTGTGGAAAATGAAAACGTTCACGTAAAAATTGTGCTGAAGCTTGGCCTTGATAATTATCTCTCTTGTCCACCTGAATCCAAGTAGACCCTAGACCAAGGTGCGTAATTTGCAATTGCATATACATAGCAGCAAGCGAGGCATCTTCAATCCAAGTATCGGTTTCTTGTGTATTTCCAAGGACAATTATGGCAAAAGTCGCAGTCTTGAAAGGTTTTGAACTATGCTTTTTGACATCAACAAGTTCGATTATTTTATTTTTATCGTTAATTATTATAAATTCAACAGTTTGCTTACCCATTCCAGTGGGAGCAAGCAGACCTGCTTTAATAATCTTATTTTGCATTTCCTCGTTTATTACTTCTTCTGTAAAAACTCTTACCGACCGTCTTTGACATAATATTTCTAACATATATATTCCTATTTTTATACAGCTTCTATATAGGCTCCGCTAACGAGCCCTGAAAGTTCAGTGTGTAAAATTGCTTCCATACCCGGATGCACACAGTCAACACGTTCTCCCCTATGATTTTCAAGAAAATACGAGTCTTTTTGTAATAAAGGATGTTCTCCGTCGGGCATGAAAACATAAGCATTTGTATTTACAGACCACTGTGAACGAACGCTTATTTTCCATACATTAGGCTTTAATTCTTGTTCCAATCTGGCCAATAAGGGCGAAAGTCCACCACGCCCGCGCGTATGTGCCTTAGCAAGCACTTGATGTTTTGGAAGGAAAAAACCTGTACCAAGGTCACGCGTTGACCATTTAGCCAACTCGCTCAGTAATCGTGGCAAAAGCTCGCGCCACGCTTTTTGTTTTTCATAGGATATATTGAGCGGTGTAGCGTCAAAATTTGCACAAAAATTCAGCGCTCTCCTATATATATCCACAGCATGAGCTACATAAGCACCGGTGCGCATGCGCCCTTCAATTTTCAAAGCACTTATTTTTTTACGCACAAACCACGGAACAAAGGGTAAAAGACATAAATCTTCAGGCGCCCAAAAAGCAGAAAATCCCTCTACACCTTGGGTTATTTCCCATAATTCATCACCCGAACGTAATTTTTCTTCCACATGCAGACTTTGTTCCGGTAAAGCTCGATATTCAAATCGACAAGGCTGTGTACATTGTCCGGCGTTGGCCGGTCTATCATTTAACCAAGCGGACAATAAACACTGTCCGGAAATAGCAAGACATTGTGCACCATGAACAAAACATTCAAGCTCAACTTGCGGACATTTATTGGCAATGGAGCGAATTTCTGTAAAACGTAATTCTCTTGCTAAATTAACACGTTCAGCACCTTGCTCATACCAAAAGGCAACTGATTCGGCATTACAAGTATTAGCTTGAGTGGAAACATGAATGGGAATGTGAGAAAAATTCTTTTTAGCTAAGGAGAAAACACCTACATCGGCAATTATATAAGCATCAACTTCTGCCTTTGCAGCCATTTCTAAATTTTCTTGAGCAGATATAATTTGTTGTCCACGCGGAAAAGCATTACAACAAAAAAATAAAGCGACGCCCGCTTTTTTTGTAAGAAGTCTTGCAGTTAATAAGTCTTCTTCTGAAAAAGGTCTTCCTGCTCGTAAAGAAGCCGACCCGCCTAAATAAACAGCATCAGCACCGTACAAAATAGCTGCTTCCAGTTGATCCATATTGCCAACCGGTGCAAGTAATTCAGGTAACTTGGTTGTATTCATAAATTTTTTACCTGTAAATTTGTGCATTGCTTAATATATGTGCGCACAATTATTTTTTAAACTTTAAAATATTTTATAACCAAGTTGTCTGCGATGTTCTTTCAGTTTATCTAAAATATTCATACCCAACCGAAGGTTACCCTTACCACTTCCAATAAAAATTTGCGGCTTATTAGAACCATGATAATCAGATCCACCGGTAATAACTAAATCATGTTTTTTAGACAATACCAATAAATCATTTGTTGTTTTTTTATCATGTGCACTATGATAAGCTTCAATACCGTGTAAACCAAGTTCTTTCAAATAAATCACATAATCTTCAAGCCATTGTGAATCACATTTAATTAATCCTGGATGAGCAAGACAAATTGTACATTCTGTTTGCCTCAAAAGATTCATAATATCTTCAACTTCAAAAAGTTTTTTAGAACTATAAGCAGGACAATTATTACCTATATATTTTGTGAAAGCTTCTGAAATACTAGATACATAACCTTTCTTTAACAAAACAGCTGCAATATGTGGACGACCGATGGAATAAGAAGATGTATTTTGCAAATTGCTTATATCATATTCATTATATTCTTCATCATTTACGCAAAACTGTAAAACCTCGTCATATTGAATATCAATACCTTCAGCCTGTAAATTTTCTACCATTCTTATACTTCTACTGGAGCGATGCGCACGCAAAATCTCCAAGGCTTCTTCCAAGGGTTTTGCCTCATGCGGTATCCAAAATGCAAGTATATGTACCTCACCTCGCTCACTTTTCACGGAAAGTTCACAGCCACGTATTATTTCAATATCACATTTAACACCTTCGTATTCTGCTTCATTAAGCCCACCCAAGGTATCATGGTCAGTTATAGCAATTGCAGACAAGCCTAACTCTTTTGCTTTGTGCACAACTTGAGCTGCTGTATCTCTTCCATCAGAAGCAACTGTATGTATATGCAAATCAATTGCCATTTTTTTGGGCTTATTCATTATAATATAACCTAATTATGCTGAAAATCATTCTTTTTTATCATCAACTACAATTTCAACAATTTCACTTTTATCATCGGAAGATTTTTTTACAAGAGCATCTGCATCCACAACATTCTCCGTTAAAGCCTGTTGCGAAGTATATGTGTCAAAAGCAGGAGGAAGTGGCACAACTCCTTTATCTACAAGTATTTGCCCTGTTCTTTCAAAAATTTCAAGTCTAAAATGGTATTCTTGTTCCATACGTCTTGTTTTATAAGTAAAATATGCTTTTCCTATATATATTATGCAAGTTGCGCCCAAAATTCCACCTATAATCCAAGGCCAATAAGGCGCAAGCACAGTACCTACGTTGATAAGTATATTAATAGCGCCATCAACATACAAAATAGCTGTTCCCAAAAAAATAACGCCTATAAAAAGAACAATAGTGGGAGCACCTTTAATAATAACATATACTTTTCGTAAACGTAATGGTAAATTTTCTTGCCAAAGAGATTCTTCATCCTCACTTTTTTTCTGCATTGAACGAAACAAGCCGACACCGGCCAAATGCACAATAAAAAGAAGAGCAGCCGGCCCCATGATGGCAGCTATACCATAGGCAAGCCACGG
>CAYJJP010000089.1:0-7954 GCA_964370525.1 uncultured Desulfovibrionaceae bacterium
TCCTTTCCCAAAACGCGCCCATTGCTCATCCCTATCGGGATGAGCCAACAAAATCCGAGTATACTGTAAAACTTTGGAAAGTAAGCATAATTTTAATCTTACTGAGTTAAGGCAATAGCCACATAATTGTATAAATATTGCGAGACAGAAACACGCCGACTTAAGTAGAAATTAGTATAGTTTAAAAGAAACGGCTGTGTCAATTATTACCGGAGCATATAAATGAATGGGGTCGGCGTAATTTAAGACCTCTGCGCAATTCATTGCGCAAGGTCTTTGGAGCGTTGACGTTAGTCAATGCGACCGAAAATCAAGAATAGGCGGAGCTTTGCTTCGCCGTTAAGTGATTGATTTTCGTGCCTTTACCTCTGCACACTCTTTTTTTGTGTGCAGAGACAAAATCATATTTCGCACATAAAGCTATATAAGAAAATAATTGTGCAGAGGTCTTAATTTTGAGAATATATTTATTGTAAACAAAAAAAGCGAAAGAGTATAACCAAGCAAGTATTTTAGGGAACACCTACGATTTTGACTCTTTCGCTCAAATAATGAATAATGCTTATCAGCTCGCCATTAGGCAGCAACAATAGACACAATGGCTGGAGTCATAATGACAAGTGCCATGGCGATTGAAAAAAGATACTTTTTCATGAAAATCTCCACAATTGAATTTTATACTTCAATCTCTACATATCGTAACCATTGATGTACTTTATGCGAAAATATTCGTAGACTTGATATATGGCTAGACCCGTGCCTTGTCAAGATGTTTGTAAATAAAATTAAAGTTTTTTATATCAGTATGTTGTGAGATGAATCTTAGTGAATGGTTTCAGCTCAGTGCTTTGAGTTTGGCTAGTATCACATCCCGTGATAGAAAATCCCATTGTATTTGAGCCGGTTCTTCAGTATAATTGCTTAAACTTGCCACACAGAGCATGTGCTCGGCAATGTTTTTTTGCTGCAAAAAATAATTCTTGCCGTCAATGACGCAGGCTGTACTTGGCTCATGTATGCTTTTGAGCACGTCAAAACCGGAGGGTGGCAAGGAAAAGCCTAAACCCGTGGCTTTCATAATACTTTCTTTGGCTGTCCACACTGCATAAAAAGCATTGGTACCATGTGCTATATCTTGTTTTTGGCAATGTTTAATCCAGTCAACTTCTTGCGGAGTGAAACATTTTTCGGCAACGCCCAAGGGATATGGTGTTATTTCTTCAACGTCAACGCCCACTTCGTGATTGCTGAGTGCAACGGCTACATAGTTGCCGGAATGTGAGATGTTGAAATGTGGGCAATGGTTATAGTACGGCTTTCCGTTTTCGGTGAGCATTGGAGTTGTTAATGCCACTTCACCGAGGGCATACTGCACCAAGAGCCAGCCCACCATGCAACGAAGTCTGTCAGCTTCTCGCACATAGCGTTGCATTTTCGGTTTGCGGTGCGAGGCAAGGTGGGTACTGTCTTTATGTTCGTCCCAATGTGAAAGGGTGGCATATAATACTTGCATATGATTGCTGATGGTAGATTTAACTAAAGAGCAAAGCTATGTGCGTACGTTGCATCGCAAAGCGTCTTTTTCTTCTGCATGGTACTAGTCAGTCTTGCTTTCATTGCTTTCTTGAGGTTTGGTCTCTTGAGATGTATTTTCTTCAGACTTGACTTCTTTAGATTTTTCCTTGGCACTTTGATAAAAAAGCCAAGTGCTTCTGATGTCTTGGGCGGCATCTTGCGTAATGTGTACGTCATTATAATACAGCGCCGATGGGGTGAGTTCATTTTCTATGGCTACTTTTTTATATTGAGCAAAGGCAGGAAAGGTGCGCTCGATGATGGGCGAGATATGCCAGATGAAAAGCCAAATGCAAAATAAGCTCACCACAAGCTGAATTACACCTTTTAGGCGACTTTTGGGCGGTGTTTTGTCCATAATATTAGTTGGCAACCCTTTCGTTGTAAGAGCGGAGAAAAGCAGGAAAGCTTTCCTCCGCTCTTGTGTTTATAAATTATCAGATTCGCTTGGCGTATTCCACGAATACAACTTCGAACATGATGTAGGCCATAAGCAAGGTTAAGGCAAGGTTGAAGGATTGACCG
This sequence comes from uncultured Desulfovibrionaceae bacterium, assembly GCA_964370525.1. Classification (GTDB taxonomy): domain Bacteria; phylum Desulfobacterota; class Desulfovibrionia; order Desulfovibrionales; family Desulfovibrionaceae; genus CAYJAD01. The sequence continues at coordinate 2,101 of CAYJJP010000089.1, forward strand.
CACACATAAAGGATAACCGGCTTGCCGCCCTTGAAGTAGTGGGCAAGTTCACGGAAGTTTGTGGCAAGGCCAATGGCTGCAAAGGACAGGTTGAAGCACCAGCCACGCAGTGGGCCGGTGAGGCTCTTAATGGTACCGGCAGTGAGCAAGCCTTCGCTCAGACCCTTGCCATAGTATCCTGAAATGTAAGAGCAAATAATGGAAGCGGCGAGGAAGCCCAAAACGAATTTTGGGAAACGGTGCCAAATTTCCATAAGGCCAACAGTATGTCCTTCTTGGCGTTCTACTCTGGTTACCCAGTACAGCGCAACACCAAAGGCGGTAACACCGATGAGCACGTTTTGAATCATCTTAATGGTTGCAGCCACTTGCATAGCTGTATCGCCAAGGAATGCACCTGCTGCAGCAACAGCGCCGGTGGCGTCAATGGTTCCGCCAATCCAAGCCCCACCAAGGATTGGTGGAAGGTCTAATTTTTTGATGACTACGGGCATGACAACCATCATGATTGCTGTGAAAAGTAAGGAAATACCAACAGCTAGGGTAAGTTCTTCTTTCTTGGCGCGGCATGCAGCAGCGGTTGCAATAGCAGCGGAAGTTCCGCACACGCTCATGTCAGAAGAGATGGTTATATTTAAAGTTTTTGATTCAATTTTCAAAACTTTTTGTCCGAATATATAGGTAGTGACGAGCACGATGGGGGTTACAACCCAAGCAACGAAAAGCCCGGGGATACCGATGGCAACAATTTTGTCCATCAAAATTTCGGCGCCAAGCAAAACAAGACCGGTTTTGATGTAAAATTCCACTTGTAAGGCAGGTTTTACCCAATTGGGTGTCCCCACAGTATTTGCCACTAACATCCCAAGAATAATAGCCCAGGCCTCAGTACCGATACCGTAGCTTCGAATATCACTCTGACCGCCCATGGTGAGGGCAAATATGGTGAAAATAAAGAGACCTATAAATCCTATGAAGAATTTAGGTACGCTTTGCCCCATACCTGCAATGCCTATGCTGAAAATAAGTCCGAGCGCCACGAGCATAATGGGTAGGGTTGGTAAAATATTAAAGGGCTTAACCTTTGTTTTGGGTACTGCCTTGCTTTCTGCATAAGCAGCATTACGCCAAGCAACGATTTTGTCGTCAGCTTCTTGGTTAAGTTTTGCATCCTTATATTCGGCGGCTGCGGCGGCATTATCTGCTGCAACGGCAAGAGCTTTGGCATCGATTGTAGCTTTAATGGCTTTGTCGGCTGCTTCTTTCGCTTTTGCATTGCGAGCATCGGCGCCGGCTTGATCAAGCACAAAAGCTTCAAGTGGATTGCTCGCCCAGCGTGTGGGTGTTTTCATGTAGGATTTTAATGTGCTACCTAGTTCGCTGGGAATAAACTTCATTTTTCTAAGTTTAGCATTTTCTTCATGCCACTTAACAGTCTTATATCCTGCTGTCTTGGCTTCTTCATCCATTGCTTTTACGGCAGCAGTAGCAATAGCTTGATTCTTAATCTTGTCTTCTTCCGGATAGGAAAATACATATAAATACAAACCAAGGAACATAAAAGTTAAACCAAGCCATATGGCCCAATAATCTTCTTTTTTCCATAAATCTGACCATGATGATTGCGCTCTGTCCACAACCACTTCATTGTTAACCTGAGACATAACTCCTCCAAGCATTTAAAATGTAAGTCAATTAACCTTTACAGCAAATGGTGCAAAACCTAATTAGCGGACATTTTGCACGGCTTTATGAATTAAAGCAAGTTCTTTTTTGCACAAAAAGACCGGCATAGCCCACAACTCTTGTGGCGTCACCTCCTTTTTCGTAAGAAGTTGTGTGTGTTACCAGCTCGCAATGTTGTGCGCCCAGCACCTTACAGGCATACATGGCCATAATGGTCGGATAGATACCACACATGGAAATTTTATTTTGATGCACTATGTTATATAAATTTATGGGATCAAAGGCTTTTAGTGCGTCAAGCGCAAGATTATCCAGTTCAAGGGTGCGTTCGTGACTGGAAAAATGGTGCATATCTGAGCTGACGATGATGCCAATATCTTGTCCATCATCCTGAAATTTTTTGACAATTTCACCTATAGCCATACCGGCTTTTTGCAATAGTTTGAAATCGCCCGTGCCCACGGAGATGGGGAGCATGTGAAAATTTGGTATAAACTTTTGTAGAAAAGGTAGGATGACTTCTATGGAATGCTCTCGGGCGTGCGCATCAGTATTTAATTCAAAAGTTATGTCGCCGGAAAGGCAGTTGAGGACTCGCTCTGACAGTTCTGCATCCAGAGGGACTGTGCCAAGGGGAGTTTGCCAAGCACCTGGTATATTACCATCAGCACACGCAGCTCCCCATACGGAAAGCGGCCTGCCAAGTCCCGTGTGGTTTGGGCACAGAATAATAAGCCTTTTGGGCAAACGCACGCACGAGAGAGTTTGGGCAATGACGTGTCCACAGAAAAAATGCCCGGCATGAGGCAAAAAAACCATTTGTGCCTCGGTCTTTGCGTCATCTTGAGCGCAGGGCGATGATTGTACAGCTTGAAAACTCTGCTCAAGATATGCGTTGAGCGTTTTGGCGTTGCCATCGTAAAAAGAGCCGGCAACGTGCGTAGGGCGTATGTGCATATATTTTCTCCTCAATGGGCTTGTCGTAAAGCGAAACTGGGCAGTTCCTAAGATGTCATGAATAACTTTATTGCAAATTCCAACACTTGTAAATACTTTGTTATAAAAATTTACGCAGAGACGATTGGTTTTGTGGGGGTAAACTTTTTAATGTAGAGTGAAACATGTGTTTATTTCAATTGTTTATGTAAAATAAAATAAAAATAATTTTAGCTCTTGACATTGTTCAAATAATGTTGAATTATTAAGTTATGGAAACGAAGCACGCAAGTAAGCTTTTTGAAGCTCTCTCTTCCGAATATCGACTTGACATCTTTCGCCTCTTGGTAAAGAGTGCGCCACAAGGATTGGTGGCCGGCGAGATATCGCAAATGCTTGATATTCCATCCACTAATCTTTCCTTTCATCTTAAAGCCATTGTGCAAAGTGGGTTGGCGCATGTTGAGAGAGAGGGACGTTATATGCGTTATAAAGCCAATATTTCCTTGATGTTAGATGTAGTAAGTTTCATAACGGAAAAATGCTGTGACAATGATCCGGCAGAGTGTCGCCGGTTACGTGCTGCTGCGCAAATTAAGCACGGTTTATTGCCGGAGCGTCCTGATAAAACAGGGTAAATATAGAATTAAATTTTTTTGGCAAAATAAGTCAACTCTTCAACTATTATACAACTATCAAAGGGGAAGACATGAGCAGTGTGAGTTTGGATAAGAATAATTGGAATACAAGATACTTAGGTAGTATGTTAATTATAGCTGCTGCTTGGTGGTTGGTGTATTTGCATATTGAACCTGTGAGCATCAGCATTGTGCAGGCTATGGGGCTTGATACGCAAAAGCATTTTGGCGCATCCTTGCAATTTTTTCTGTATGATACGGTGAAAATTCTCATGCTGTTGGTGTCACTCATTTATATTCTTGCTTGCGTGCGAGCGTCTTTGAATGTGGAAAGAGTGCGGGACTATTTGGCGGGTAAGCGACGTGGCTTCGGTTATTTCTTGGGGTCTGTTTTTGGATCCATAACGCCTTTTTGCTCATGTTCTAGTATTCCGCTCTTCCTTGGCTTTACCATGGCTCGCATTCCCGTTGGTATCACCATGTCCTTTTTAATAACTTCTCCGCTCATCAACGAAATTGCCATCGTACTTTTATGGGGCTTGCTTGGTTGGAAATTCACCGTGGTTTACGTGCTTGTGGGTATGTCTGCCGGTATTTTGGGCGGTTTTTTCATGGACAGCATTAAAGCAGAACGCTGGCTTCAGCCTTTTGTTCGAGAAGCTGCGGAAAATGCCCCCGAACATGTGGCGCAAACCCATTCCGAAGACAAAAAGCTCACACTTAAGGAAAGGCATGACTTTGCCTATCAAGAAACCGCAACCATCTTTAAGCGAGTGTGGAAGTGGGTCATTATAGGTGTTGGCATTGGTGCCGGTTTGCATGGTTTTGTGCCGGAAAATTGGTTTGCGGAAAATTTGGGCGCCGGTGAATGGTGGTCGGTTCCGGCCTCGGTGTTGGTGGGTATTCCTCTTTACTCCAGCGTCACGGGTATTATTCCCGTCATGGAAAGCCTGCTTATGAAGGGCTTGCCCATAGGCACAACCTTGGCTTTTTGCATGAGTTCTGTGGCTGCCTCCATCCCTGAGCTGGTTCTCTTGCGTCAAATTATGACGTGGAAATTGCAAGCGGCGTTTTTGTGCTATCTATGGATTATGTTCACTCTTGTGGGCTTGTTACTCAACAATATAAGTTCATATATAATAACCTCATAATAACTACTAAAAATAAGGAGAATACAATGGAAATTAAAGTTTTTGGGCCGGGTTGTGCCAAGTGCAAGGAAGTGGAAGAGTTGGTTCGTGAAGTGGTGAAGGCCAGAGGTTGCGGAACGACGGTGACCAAGGTCAGCGATCTTAAAGAAATGATGGCCGCCGGTATTATGAGTACCCCTGCTGTTATGTTTGACGGGCAGATAAAGAGTCTTGGTAAAGTTCCGAGCAAAACGGAAATCGCTTCGTGGTTTGAAGGTGGCGGTGAGCCATTATTTGGCAATGGCGGTGCTCAAGCTACTGCGTGCTCATGCAATAAAAATTAGACGAGATTATCATGGAACAGCAATCGACATTACAGAAATTATCGTTTATTGACAGGTATTTGACTTTGTGGATTTTCCTTGCCATGGGTATTGGTGTCGGCTTTGGCTGGCTTATTCCGGGCGTTAAGGATGTTATCAATTTTTTTCAAGTGGGTACCACCAATATTCCCATTGCCATTGGCCTAATTGTGATGATGTATCCGCCGTTGGCGAAAGTGAAATACGAAGAGCTGGGGCAGGTTTTCCGCAATAAAAAAGTCCTTTTCTTGTCCTTGGTGCAAAACTGGATTATTGGCCCCATCCTGATGTTTTGTCTTGCCATGATTTTTTTGGCTGACAATAATTCCTACTTTGTGGGCTTGATTTTAATCGGGCTTGCTCGTTGCATAGCCATGGTTATTTTGTGGAATGATCTTGCCGGCGGCGATCGTGAATATTGTGCAGGACTTGTGGCCTTTAATTCTGTGTTCCAGGTGCTGTTCTTTTCCGTATATGCCTATGTTTTTATAGCTGTTTTGCCAACATGGTTTGGCTTTGAGACCACAAATGCAGATATCGGCCAAAAGGTGAGCATGGGGCAGATTGCCGAAAGCGTCTTGATTTATCTTGGCATCCCCTTCTTTGCCGGTATGCTTTCTCGTTTGTATGGCGTCAAAGTGAAGGGTGTGCAATGGTATGATACGGTATTTTTACCAAAAGTCGGCCCATGGGCTTTGCGTGCCTTGCTCTTTACCATTGTGATTATGTTCTGCCTCAAGGGCGACAAAATTGTGGAATTGCCCATGGACGTTATCCAAGTGGCCATACCGCTCTTGATATACTTTGTCACCATGTTTGTGGTTTCTTTTTACTTATCCTACAAAATGGGAGCCACTTACGAGCAATCGGCCACTTTGTCCTTTACCGCTGCTTCCAATAACTTTGAGCTGGCTATTGCCGTTGCCATTGCTGTTTTCGGTCTGCATTCCGGCGAAGCCTTTGTGGCGGTTATCGGTCCCTTGGTGGAAGTGCCGGTGCTCATAGCCTTGGTGAATTTATCCCTTTGGTTTAAGAAGCGTTTTTATTCTTAGAGCTTATCCGTAAATAACGTATCGTGGACGATTACTGCGTCAAAGCACAT
>CAYJJP010000090.1:0-7926 GCA_964370525.1 uncultured Desulfovibrionaceae bacterium
CTTAAGTTTGTTATGAGTTAAAACTACTTTTCTTTCTCCAAAGCACATACACAAGTACATTAAAAAGCTGATAGCCATAACTATTCCAGCCTTTTTTATGTTTTTCCCATAAATTTTTAATATAGTCAGGCTCTAGCCCTGCCGAAATAAGACTTTGAGAGCTAAAGCATTCTTCGCTTAAATCTTTCCATTCTTGAGTCAACCAAGTTGCCACCGGCGCATTAAAACCGGTTTTTGGACGCTGAAGACAAGTTGCAGGCAAGATTTCTTTTGCAATATTTCGTAAAATAACTTTCCCTTGGTTGCCACTGCGTTTATATTCTGTGGGCATATGTGCGCAAAGTCTAAAAAGCCTATAATCAAGAAATGGCGAGCGTAATTCCATACTATTATGCATACTTGCACGATCAGCTTTGAATAAAATATCATGCGTGAGCCATGTTTTATAGTCCACATATAAAAATCTATCAAAATGCGCCAGACCTCTCGATTCATCCCATGCTTTTTGGAAAAATGTAAAAACACTTGGTTCAATCTCAAATTGTGGGAATATTTTTCGTAAAGCCTCAGGATAAAATATAAGACGCCAGCAAGCGTGCGCCAACTCCTCTTGGCGTGGATACGCTGCCAAAAATTGCTTGAGTTTAAAAATTGTATTTACCTTTTTATGACTGTCCGGCAATAATGTAGTGGTTGATCGTAATATTTTAATTAATAAAGCAGGTACGTAGTGCAGCTTTTTATAGAGCTGATTGGCACGATGCGTAATATAGCCCCCCAAGAGTTCATCAGCTCCATCACCGGTCAAAGCCACCGTAACATGCTGTCTGGCGAGCTTGCAAAGAGAATGCATAGGAATGACTGAAGTGTCCGCAAAAGGCTCATCCAATGTATTTATAAGGCTTTGCAGCTCGTCTTGGCTGCCAAGGTCAGCCAAAGCTTCATGATGTTTTGTATTAAGAAATTGTGCGGTTTCAAGGGCAAAAGGGGCTTCATTATAACTTTTATCGTGAAAAGCCATGGTAAAAGATAAAATATTGGGAAAGTGACGTACTGCCAAAGCCGCCACCGTGGCAGAGTCCACACCTCCACTCAAAAATACACCCAAGGGCACATCAGCTTTCAAGCGAGTTCTAACAGCATCCGTCAAAGCACTGCTAAATTTTTCATGCCAATCCTTAGCTGAATAATGGCTCATTTCGCCTTGCCCAGCTTCCCATTCACGTAGCAAATCCCACCATAAACCTTGGTGCACAATGCGCCCCTGCTCAATCTTAATGAAAGCACCCGGCTCTAAACGATTTATTGCTTTAAAAATAGACTGTTCGCTGGGAATATAGGACAAAGCCATATACAAATACGCACTTTCGCTGTTTATGGAAGCAAGCTCAGGGCATATTGCGGCTATGGCCGTTGCTTCTGAAGCAAAATAAGTACCTACATCAGATATACTTGCATAATATAAAGGCTTTACTCCAAAACGATCTCGAGCAAGCACAAGACTTTTTTCCTGTGCATCCCACAAGGCAAAAGCAAACATACCATTGATTTTTTGCAAAAAATCTATGCCATAGCACACAAGACCGTATAAAAGAACTTCTGTGTCACTTTGCGACGTAAAAACACAGCCTTTGCCAAGTAGTTCGTTTTTTAATTCTTGATAGTTGTAAACTTCACCATTAAACACAAGCGTATAACGACCGGTCACATCGCTCATGGGCTGCTGCCCTGAATGCAAGTCAATAATCTTTAAGCGTTTATGACCAAGCCCAACCCCTACGTCACGATATAGCCCCAAGGCGTCCGGCCCTCGATGGTGCAAACTTTCGCACATTTTTTCAAGCACATATGCATCAGGAACTGCTGTCACATCTTGGGGAACAAAACCACATATACCGCACATGTTACAAACTACTTATGAGAATTTTTATTTACGCTAACAATAAGTTGCCTTATCTGCTCGGCAACAAGGCCAATACCAAGCATCAAAAAGCTCCCAAATGTACTCATTATTCCGATATAATAACCAATTTTTATATCGGTTATAGCGGTAAACATAAAGCAAAAAAAAGCAAACAATAGCCAAATAGAGCTAAATAAGAAAAAGATTTTCAGAGGATTAAAATACAAAATTTGCTTCAATATATAGGTAATGGTGCGCAAAGAATCTTTGAACAAACGTACATGACTTGAACCGACACGAGCATAATAATCAGTGGGCACATAGGCCACAAAAAGATTATTCATCATATATGCTAAGGTGATAGAAGTCGTGAAACTGAATGTTTCGCACAAGTGTGCATCAAACTGCAAAGACTTTTCACGAGAAAAAACCCTAAAGCCCGAATTAATATCTTCAATTTCCTTCTCTGTAGACCATTCTACTATTTTCTTCAAAAATTTCCGCAACAAAAACTTGTACGTTGACTGGCGATAGTTTTTACCCTTACGAGCACCCACAACCATATCAAAGCCTTTTTCATATTTTTCCAACAACTTAGGTATATCTTGCACAGGATATGTGCTGTCAGCATCCGTAATTACGATAGTATCATATTTTGCGTTATAAATGCCATCTTTTAGAGATCTTCCATATCCGGCATTGGCGGGATGCTTTATAATCCTTGCGCCAACTTCTTCTGCCAATACAACCGTTCGATCTTTAGACGCATCATCTACCACGATTATTTCATAAGGAATATCACGCCATGTTTTAAGTACAGTTTGGCAGTCCTCAATGGTTTTTACTATACCATCTTCTTCGTTATATGCCGGAATAACAACAGAAATACCATCAATATTTTTCAAAATCTTTCTCCAATTTCTCTATAATTTTCGTAAATTAAGCGGTAATAAATCCTTAAACCGTGCATTTTTTTCAGGTGTGAATAAATAAAAACTCACAAAACAAAACACAGGCCACAGAATAAGATTAACAAAACTGCTGTGCTTAACTCCCGACTGACCGGGTAACAGTACACACCAAATCAAGGGCATAAGAGCAGGAAAAGCAGTTATCCACAACGTCTGTGCCATGCGGCGCCCTTCTTTATAACGTATCCAGAACAATAGCGCAAAAAGCAATACCCACACGCCCACATGTGTTGCCAATGCATTTTTGAAAATTGCCAAAGCTATCATGCCAATACCGCTGGCTGCATAGCTTTGTACTGTCGCTCCAAAAATGTCTTGCCACGAAATATCATAGATAAAATGCAAAGCACCCCACTTAAAAAACCATGGCAGCAAAAAGCCCACACTCCAAGCGCAACAAGCATAAAACCCTTGGGCAAGTATGTTGAACATTTGTTTTTGTACGCTATCTGCCTGTGCAGAGTCGTTACTGTCAATCCTTGCCACGGCCGTGAGCATAAAACATAAAAGCGGCATGGACAAGCTTAAAGAACCCATACTAAGGAAGGTCACAAAGCCATCCAATGCCCCCACAACTGCCATAATCGGAAAAAAATAACGAGGATTAGATAGTAATGTCACTATTATACAAGCGATAAGCACAAGCCAAAACTGCGCTGCGTGCGTTACCAGCACATACATGCTCGGTGAATTAAGCAAGAAAAAAGAGCCCAAAACCAAGAGCGCATGCCCGGTACTCACACGCAATTTTAAGCATAGCGTAAGCGTTAGCAATAATATGCACGAAATAGCCGTCACCAATGTGCGCACCGTTTGCACATCAAAATACGTATAAAATAAGCGGACAAATATGGAATAACCGTGCGTATAACGATAATAAGCAACTGGCTCCACAGAGACAAATTGAGCGGCAGAGGCTCGGCTAAGATCGGCACAATGTCCATAGCTACTGGTAAACAAAATGTCACGAACATTGCTAAACGGTTGTAAAGCCGTGCCAACGCCAAAACATTCTGTATACATATCAACACGATGCGGTTTTGCAATCACAGTAACTTGCGGATAGTTTTCCTCAAAAAAACCTGAATCATGAGCTTTGACTATATTTTTTTGCAATAAATCAAGGGGTAATGCACCAACGCCAAAAAAAGCGGCATACCCCAAGAAAATGCAAAAAAATACGGCTAGCAATGAGCATAAAACTTTGCGTAAAGACGGTCGGTTTTCTCTAAAACTACAAAAAAGTAATGAGATATAATTCATAAAGCTTTGGTGCATTGCATCCCCCATATATCAACTTTTGAAAAAATAAATAGCTAATAGCGTACATAAAAAAATTTTTGAAACACAAAATTAGTGCAAAAAGAAAGCCCAAAGGCACAAAGTAACCCTAAATATTCTAAGTTATTTTGTATATTCATTGCATACCACACAAACATAAAGCCGGCGCGGACAACATAAATAAGCACAAGCCCCATCAAATAGCTGGCTATGCGCATAATGGAAAAAGCATTTTTTTTAGCAGGAAAGACCCAAAAAGTAAGAAGTAAAAAGCCTACGCAACCGCCAAGCACAAGCCCCATAAAAATGGCTAATTCATATGAAACATTCAAAGATAGAGCCAAAACAACGGTTGTATAATCTACAGCAAGCCCAACAATGCTATTTATAAAATAGCGAATAAATTCCGAATTTACAATTTTCATCTATACACTTGCAAAACTCTTACATAAATCATTAAAAAACACAACGCTGAGGCAATGCCATAAAAGCCTCACCTCAGCGTTTTCTCAAAAAAACTTTAGCCATATATAGACGCTGTAAGCGTCCGTGATACGATATTTGCCGATAAAATCTTACTTATTGGTAAGAGTAGTCCCTTTCATCGCATCTTCATAATTAAAAGGCTTTGATGACTCCCAAGGTATTTCTGACTCGGGATGAGGAATGTCAGCCTGCAAAGCAGCTCTATCAATACCCAACTGGTCAAGAAGGGCGCCGCTCAAGGCAAGCACTCTATATCTACCAAGGACAGCATCGGTGCGACGTATGGCTTCTTCCGAAAGGCTGAAGAAATATTCACTTTCCGCATCTAAGACTGAAAGTAAATCCTTTTGCCCCACTTCAAACTGCTTATAATAATTAATTTTTGCCAGACGAGCTGCTTTAGCGGCATTAACATAACTTTTCACTTGACTATCAGAGCTACGAATAACGCTAAATGCATGGCTCAGCTCCTGATTAACAAGATCCATAACTTCATGCAATTCATAGCGCAAGCGACGAACTTTTGCCGAGTCCGATTTATATGATGCCGTATCAGCGCCGCCGTTATAGATATTCCATTGCATATTCATCATAGCCGTCCATGACAACTGATAATTTTTGCCGCTGCGACCTATATCATTATAGGATGGGCCGGCATCTATGCTCACACGCGGAGAGAACTGAGAGCTTATAACATCACGACCAGCTATGCCGCTACGGATAGCTGCAAGACTTGCTTGAATACTAGAATTTTTATTTACACTTACATCACGAGCTTCGTCTTTATTTCTATAAAAACGCGTGGGCAAGGCAACAGGAGCAAGGTCTTGTGGCACCATTTGGCCGGTAATGCGTGTATATACTGCATAGGCGTTTTCCAAACCCTGTTGATGCACCGCAAGCGTAGCTTCTGCTCGAGCCAAACGTCCGCGCACAAGATCCGCATCACCGGCACCGGCAAGCCCTTGAGCGCTAATCGTTCTGAGCATGGATAAAATTCTTCTCGTTTCGTTCAAATTATTTCGAGCAAGTGTAACCAACTTACGACGACGCAATACGTCTGCATGTGCTGAAATAGCTGAATAGGCTAAAGATGTTGCACTATCCATCAGTTGCCATGCACGATGATTAAGCTCCGCTTGGCCTTGACGCACCCTAGCAGCCGTAGCACCACCTTCCCAAATAGTCTGACTTGCCTGTAAGGACACATTACCCGTACCCACTACATATTCTTGATCTTTGCGCATTCTTGTATTTGCATCATCTGACTGCGTAAGACCAATTCCTGCCCAAAGCCCAATGGTGGGATAATATCCAGCCTCAGCCACACGCACGTCATGCACTGCTGACATGCGAGCTTCTTGTGAAGCTTTGACGTTGGGACTATATCCAAAAGCAAAGCGTAAAGTATCCTCAACAGTTGTCATCGCCAAAGCCTGATTGGCAAAAGACATACCACAACACATAACGAAAGCTGCAAAAAGTAGCAACTTATGACCTTTATTCTCTTTTTTCATAGTTCACCTTCCTCACGAAAAAATTCAGCACATTTCACTCGCTTGCAAACAACGTGCCTATAAAAACATTTAATGTACATATATTTACTACAGATATTTGCAAACAAACTCAACAGCTATACCTTCAAAACAAATTTTAATTTAGAACCTTTTGACATTTCTTGACAATGATTTATATAAAGCCAATGGAAAAACCAATTTCATCAACCTTGCCCCTCAATCCCGGCGTCTATATGTATAAAAATAGTGCTGGGAGAATCATCTATGTGGGCAAAGCTCGCATTTTACGAAAGCGAATTCTTTCATATTTTCGTGCTGATGGCCTACCCGTAAAAACTAGCGCCATGCTTCGCCATGCTGTTAGCCTTGAGACATTTTCAACCACAACAGAAAAGGAAGCGCTCCTCCTTGAAGCTAGTCTCATCAAGAAACACAGACCACACTACAATATAGTACTACGCGATGACAAGCAATATATTTTATATAAAATTTCTTGGAAACATCCCTTCCCTCGCCTAGAGATTGTACGTAAAACGGAAAGAAATGTACGCGATAAAACCCGCTACTACGGGCCTTTTACTTCTGCTTTGGCTGCGCGTGAAACATGGAAAATACTCCATCATGCCTTCCCCTTACGCCGATGTAGCGATAAAGCTATGCGCAATCGCGTGCGTGCTTGCCTGTACCATTTTATGGGACAATGCCAAGCGCCCTGCATGGGAAACATTTCTCCACACGACTATGCAGAAAATGTTCGAAAAGTGCAAGACTTACTTTCAGGTCGTTCCGCCGAATTGGTGCAAAGACTTGAAACTGAAATGCTCAAAGCTTCCGACAACTTAGAATTTGAAAAAGCTGCCGCCCTGCGAGATCAAATACAGGCTGTTCGTCGTACCGTTGAAAAACAAGTCGTGGTTATTCCAGGAGGAAAAGACTTAGATGTTATAGGCTTATCACTGGTTGAAAACGGTATGGCTCTAGGAATTTTATTCATACGAGCAGGAGTTCTCATGGATGGGCGCAATTTTTTTTGGCCTTCCCTAGACTTTGACGACACTCCGGAACTCTTACTTTCATTTTTAGCCCAATTTTACGGTCAAATACCCCCTCCATCTACTATAATCGTACCTTGGATTCCAAAAGTTCACTTCGACGACAGTGCAGTAGCTGATAATTCTCAAGAAAATGACTTCATGTTCAAAGCCCTCGAACAAAGCCTAAGTGACATTCGCCAAGGCAGTGTGCGTATCGTTGCACCACGCTCGCACGAAGAAAATGCCCTCGTAGATATGGCCGCCACCAACGCTAAAGAAGAAGGCCTACGACACAAAGACATTTCCATACAAGAACGCATTGCCAGCGCACTACACCTGAACGCCCCTGCAGAACGCATTGAATGTGTTGACGTTTCACACACACAAGGCCATCAAACTCGTGTTGGCATGGTGGTCTTTGAAGGCGGAAAACCACTCACTTCTGCGTACAGACAATATCGCATGGCCGACGGAAGCAGCGACGACTACGCTACCCTTGCCGCATGGGTGCTACGCCGCCTCGAATCCGGCCCTCCTTGGCCAGACCTTCTGCTCATCGATGGCGGCAAAGGACAACTTTCTGCCGTGGCTAGAGCTTTACGCGAACAAGGTCAAGAAAATCTGTTTGCACTCGCTGCCATAGCTAAGGCAAGAGACGAAGACGGACATGCTGACCGGCGTGCCGGCAATGTGAGCGATAGAATTTTTTTACCCAACCGCTCAAATCCCCTACC
>CAYJJP010000091.1:0-7820 GCA_964370525.1 uncultured Desulfovibrionaceae bacterium
AATCGACTTACTTCACACCACCAAGAAAATAACCAAGGGCAAGGAAAGCATGGAAAGCACGGTACCGATAAGCACAGAATTGGCGCATTCGTCCGCTAAAGCATCATGCTTCATGGCAATAATATGACAAATAACTGCCGTTGGCATTGCCGACAAGATGGTCATAGTGGCAAGCGCAACGCCTGTTGCCCCCATGCTGTAGCTGAGAAAATAAACAACAAGCGGCGTAATGAACAATTTTCCGGTGAGCATCACAGCTTGCGCCCTCCAGCTTATCTTTATGCCGTTTGGCCAATTATTTAGCTGTATTTTTAAGGACATGCCCATACAAAACAAAGCACAAGGAGCAGCAGTTGCACCAAGCATTTTGGAAATATTGAGCAAGGGTTCCGGAAAAGGTATGCCACCAAGTCCCACAATCAATCCCATGCTTGCGCCCATGAGCGAGGGATTGCGTGAAATATTAATCCAAAATTTTTTGGCATAGGCTGCAAAGGAATTTTCCTTGCTGTCAAACATGGACAGAGCAACATCGCTAAGCACCAAGGAAACTGTGGGGACAAGCACCGTAAGCCCAGCGACAGAAGTTGCTAAACTATTATTCGGATACAACAAAAAGACTACAGTCAACCCCATAAAGGCCACATTGGGAAAGCAGGCCACAAGACCGCCGGACAGACTGTCCTTCCATGAAAACTTCATACATCGCAAAATACACGCTATGATACCCTGCGTAATCAAAAGCCCAAGAACGCAACCAAGCACCGGAAATAAAGCTACTTGTGCCTCATTGCTGGTGGCCATGGCGTAAAAAAGTAGCATGGGCAAGCCAAACCAATATACAAATTGATTAAGACAAAGAACTGTATTACTTGGAAGAAGTTCCTTACTTTGTGCAAAAGCCCCGATAAACATAATGCCAAATACGGGAATGAGTGTAAGGATAATGGGAGTGAGAGTATCTAACATATTAAATTTAATTATTTATCCGATTATAAAAATAAAGCAATGGCGCAATATACCATGCTCAGCGCTAAAACAGAGTTGGTTATGCGCGCATATTTCGTAAAAAGAGTTTTCAAAGAAGCACCAAAAAATGCCCACACCACAGTGAAAGCAAAGCCACAAGTGGCCAATAATAAAGCAAAAAGAAACAGCTTTGTAAATTGTCCATGATAATAAGGCAATATATAGCTTTCCATGGAAACAATGCAATAAATATAAAACTTTATATTAACAAATTGCAACAATGCACCTGAAAGAAATGTACTGGACGATTGTTTTGCTTGCAATTCCTTTGAGGAAGTAAAAATCATATACGCAAGGTAGAGCATATAGGCTGCGCCCACAAAAAGCATGGGCTTTTCGATGATGGGCAAAAGCTCTCGCAACGCACTGCCAAGAGCGGTACACAGCATAACTATGACACTCATGCCTGCCCAAATACCAAAATTAAAAGGAAAAGTCTTACGCATTCCAAGGCGCCCGGCGTGCGACATGGACATAATATTATTGGGTCCGGGAGTAGCGGAAGTTACTACGATATATGTAAAAAAAGAAACCGGATCAAACATTTTTAAAAACTCCACGTAATTTATTAAGCGCAAGAAAAGGAAGAGGGCTTTGTGTTCGCAAAGCCCTTTCTTTTTCAAATATTATTTTCCAAACAATATTTCTTGATAACTTGGCAAAGCCCAAAGATCATCAGCCACAATATTTTCTAAGGCATCAGCATATTTACGCACTTCAAGCATGTGCGGGATAATATTTTTGCAATAAAAAGTAGCCTGAGCCGACAAACTTTCGTCTATCTTTTCAGCCTTTTCCATATCTTTGGCAAGAGATTCCACAGCATTTTGCATTTTCCGCAAATAATCTGTTACCTCATCAAGAGTAAGGGTCTGGAAATCCTTACCAATGGCTTGCATACTGGCGGCTGCGCCGGCAAGTTCACCTTGATAGCGCATGGCAGCAGGGAAAATTATGGTTTTGGCAATTCGCTGAACGATAAGTCCTTCCGTGCGAATGGTTTTGCAGTATTGCTCAAAATAAATATCTTGACGGGCTTTCAATTCCATCTTGCTCAAGACATCTTGCCCTTCGTAAACATTTACAACTTCAGGATACGTCAAAGCTTCCAGTGCTTCCGGCGTCGTGCGCAAGTTTGGCAATTCACGCCGATCTGCTTCCTTGTGCCAAATATCAGAGTATCCATCACCATTAAAGATTACGGCAGAATGCTCTTCGATAACCTCTTGAATGAAGCTTTGCACAGCTTCATTGAGTGTTACATTGTCATTCTCTAAGGCTTTTTCCAAAAAGTCAGCTGCAAAGCATAAGGAGTCACTCATAATAGTATTAAGCGCAGCTAAGGAGCCGGCCGCAGACATACTTGATCCAAGCGCGCGAAATTCAAAGCGATTTCCCGTAAAGGCTATGGGACTGGTACGATTGCGATCACCCGGGTCAGCAGGAAGTGGCGGAAGCGTATCAACGCCCACGTTCATAATGCGCCTACCCTTGGCTCCCTTAACTTTTCCTGCACGGAATTGTTCAAAAACATCAGTAAGTTGATCGCCAAGAAATATGGACATAATGGCAGGCGGTGCTTCATGGGCGCCAAGGCGATGGTCATTGCTGGCACTGGCTACAGTGGCACGGAGCAAGGCGCCATATTTATGCACAGCACGAATCATGCATGAGCAAAACACCATAAATTGTGCGTTTTCGTGCGGCGTTTCTCCTGGCTCAAAAAGTGAACCGAGCTCTTCATTGCCAAGGGAATAATTCAAATGCTTACCGGAACCGTTAATGCCGAGGAATGGCTTTTCGTGCAAGAGGCATTTCAAGCCATAACGCTTAGCCACATTGCGCAAAATAGTCATAATAATTTGATTATGGTCCACCGCAAGGTTACCTTGTTCGTAACGAGGAGCAATCTCATATTGACTGGGAGCAGCTTCATTGTGGCGAGTGACTACGGGCACGCCAAGTTTAAAAAGCTCGCGCTCCACTTCCATCATATAGGACAAAACACGCTGCGGAATGACACCAAAATATTGATCGCTAAACTCTTGCCCCTTGGCAGGACGTGCGCCAAAGAGCGTTCTTCCGGCTATGTGAATATCAGGACGTGCGAAATTAAAATTCCCGTCAATAAGAAAATATTCTTGCTCAAGCCCGGCATAGCACACCACAGGCAGTTCCGGCTTTATGCCGAAAATAGCCAAAACTCGCTGAGCTTGTTTGTTAAGACTTTGATTTGAACGTAAAATTGGTGTTTTTTTATCAAGAGCAACACCCGTCCACGAAAGAAACACTGTCGGAATGCACAAGAAGGTTCCGTTGGGATTTTCCATAATATATGCCGGGCTTGTCACATCCCAAGCCGTGTAACCACGAGCTTCAAATGTAGAGCGAATGCCTCCGGATGGAAAACTTGATGCATCCGGCTCACCCATTATGAGCATCGAGCCGGAAAAGGCTGCTATAACGCCGCCGTAACCGTCAGGCTGTAAAAAGCTGTCATGCTTTTCAGCCGTAGTACCTGTAAGAGGATAAAATGTATGTGTGAAATGTGTTGCACCTTTTTCAATGGCCCAATCTTTCATGGCCGATGCCACATTGTCAGCAATGTTTGGATCCATACGCTGCCCAAGGTCAATGGTTTTGCGCAAGGATTTGTATACGGCCTTTGGCAAGCGCTCACGCATTACCTTGTCATTAAAGACATTGCAGGCAAAAATATCTTGAGGCTTTGTATCCACAAAATTCAATGGAGCATGGCTTGAACGATAATTGGTAATGGCTTGGATGGCGTTATTACGAGCGATATTCGCAGACATAAAAGCTCTCCTTGTTTTTTATATTGGTTCCTCCCTATAAAAAATATTTTCCCATTGGTAAAGCATTATTATTCACAAGCATATCTTCTTAAATACCAAACACATAGAATTCTCACAACACCTTGATTTCAAAAGTGATGGCTAAGTATTATTTACTGATGAAATATGATCTTTTGTTTGCATGACTACACCGATTGCATAAAATCATGATTAAAAACTCTATGCAATCGGTGTTTAAATTATAACTATTCCTCGGCATATGCGGCTAGCTTATTTAAATCTGCTATAACAAGCCGTGCTTTCGTGCACTTGGTGATAACCTTTTCATCCTTTAAGCGACGCAATATTTTGCCAAGCCATGAACGACGTACTGATAAAAGTGAGGCTATTTCCTCATGGGTAACGCCAAGCGGAACATCCAAGGCATTACCATAAGAACGTGAAAGTTCTAGCATTAATTTGCAAGTATTGGCAAAGGCATTACCGCCGGAAATATTTATTATTCTGCGCATAAAGTACATATTTTTAAGAGCTTGAGAACGAATAAGTGTCAAGAGAAGATCAGGATAGCTTTTGCCGAAAGACGAACTTAAAAATTGCTCAGCAGGGAAAAAATAGGCTTCAACAGGTGTAATGGCAAAAATTTCATAATTAACTATGTTCTCAAAAGCAACTAGGTCATAGATAAGCGTTCCTTGCGCTAAATGACAAAGAACCACTTCCTTACCGTCAGGATATTGATATAGTGCGCGCGCTTTACCGTGCTTTAAATAGTAAAAACCTGCTTCAACGCCCTTACCGTCAAGTGTTGAGGGGATATATTCCTTCGCTTTAAACTTTCTGTAATGCGCAAGATGAAGCTGATCTTCCCATTCTCTAGAAACATCTGTTATCCAAATGGGATTGTAATAAAATTCATTCTTCTTATCCTTAGAAATGCGCAAGGTTTCAGCGTTAGTAAATTTCTCCACCTCCAGATTGGTTGTTTTAATAGTACTCATGATTTCCTCCTGTGTTAAAGTTGAGCTAAAATCTCATCACAAAACTTATCTTGTTTGTATACAATATACATAAATAAAAGACAAGATACCCTTCTATACAACAAACTATATACTTTTGCAAGGGGGGTAATGGCTATTTTATTATTAAATCATAAAATAAAACTTATTACACATATTAAGCTGCTAAAATAATAGAATTTTTTATTATGATTTTTTATTGCATTTTTTTGGACGCCATAAAAACATAGGAAAAAAATAAGATTTTAATTTTTGTGTCTCCAATGAAAATTAATTCATTTTGTAAATATTATGGTAAACGAATGATATGATTATTTTTAAAATTTCTTTGCCATTGCAAAAAAAATTTTTGAGGAAGTGAAGGATAATGTGCGCTTAAAGTATGCGTAAAGTTTCCGGCAGCATTAAATACAGCCAGCCTTTGTTCTAATTCTTGAGCTGTTTTGAAAATATGGCTGTAATGCCAAATAGGTAGATGCACTGCCAAAACCGCTGAACCAGAAAGCCCAACCAGTCTTTCGTGTACCGTATTTTCAAAGCGAATTTCCTGTTGTTGCTTATGTGCAAAAAGGCGCAGTTGTAAATCAGGCCAAAGTCCGTGGCCCATACGCACATGTTTACTGTCTCGTTCAAAGGTCATGCGGGGAAAGACAACTCCGCCACTATAAGCATCTTGCAAGAAATGACACAAAGCATCCCACGTTGAAGACTCAAGGCGCTCATCAGCATCAAGATAGAGAACAAAATCTCCTGTGCTTTTGGCGAGCAATCTATTACGCTGGGCGGAAAAATCTTTTTGAAGCGGATGGGCAAAATGGCGAACGGGAGCTGCGCAAGCAAAAACTCTTTCCACGGGAGCATCTGCATCCCAAAGTACAAGAACTTCATGTATCCAAGCAGGAATGTGTGCAAAAAAACTTTCTAAATGCGGCTCGTTTGGATGCACAATAACGTGCAAACTAAGGGTTTGATTATATGTAGGGGGTAACAATTCTTCCCATTTGCTCGAAAGGAAAAGCTTTCGAAAAGTGAGCAAGGCTTCGCTGCGTTCCTGTGGGGGTTGACAAAAAATGAGCGAGCATTTCTCAGGCAAAAGCCCAAGAGCAAAACTAAGCATGAAAAGCGCAAATGGCGAAGAATCATACAATAAATGTACACGTTCCACAAGATTGTTTTCTATGAAAAATCTTTGGCAAAAATGAGCTTGCACACTTGTTGTTTCTACAACTACTATTTGTGCGTAGCTGTTGCTATTTTGCAATTGTTCTGACAATTCGAGAATATACTGAGCATTCACTCCAAGCAGAACATAATGGCTAACTTGTTTAGCTTCGCCCATGCGCACAATACGCGAAATATTCACCGTATCATTTTGACTCTGAGCAGCATCAGTTGCTTGTGCTTCGGTGTTATTCTTCCACTGCAAAAGTTCTGAGCTGTATGCTTGCCAAATACAAGAGAGTTCTTCGGCATTTATGCTATTATTTTGCATAAAATTTTATTATTTCAGTCTATTCTTTTCTTGTGCAAATTTTTGCGCCAAGGCCACAAAATTCTGTGCCCACCATGGACATGCAGGGGCATAAATATGCGTATAGGCAGCAAAAGTATTTTTCCATGTCAGTCCGTCACAATAGTGCGCAACTCCGTCACACTCAAAACGCCCCATGCCGACACCCTTATCAAGTTGCAAACAAAACATATCGTGCAGTGGTTGAGTAGAATCAGGCAGACAATGCGAATAATGAAATTCATGCCCTTTAAAAATTTGACCTTCGGGGTGGAACGGGTTTGCAGCACTTACTTTGGCCTGTACATAGCCAAGGCCTTGGGGTTTTTTGTGAAAATGAGTGTGCACCGGAAATACACCAGCCATAGGGTAACCTACATCATCACGCACAAGCTCACTGGCAAGCAACATAAATCCGCCACATTCCGCATAGATAGGCATATTGTTTTCAGCCATTGCTTTTATATGCGCAAGGTGGGGCGAGCCGGAAATCTTTGCAGCAAAGTCCTCAGGATAGCCACCGCCCAAATATAACCCGTGCAAATCTGTGGGCCACGGACTTGGGTCAAGCACAGAAAGCGGCACAATTTCAGCTCCGGCACGGGCAAGTGCTTCAAGATTTTCCACATAATAAAACCAAAACGCTTCGTCATATACATGGCCAATGCGTGGTGCATTTGAGTTTAGCTCTATGCATGGAGTTTCCCAAAAAGGATGAGCTTGGGGAAGCATGGAAGCACTAAGCGCTATATCATAAATGCGCTGTATATCACAACTTTCTGTGACAACTTCACCTAATACATTCAGAATTTCCGAATGATTATTGCATTGGCAAAGCCCCATATGTTTTTCGGGGAGGGGATTGTCTTTTAAACGAGGTATGGAGCCAAGTACAGGAATATTTGTGTAATGTTCAATACTTGCTCGAACAATACTTTCATGCCGTGCAGAACCCACTTGATTGAGCACTACGCCCGCAATGTCCAAATCATCTTCAAAATTAATTAGCCCTTGAATGAGAGCTGCTGAAGTCCGAGTCATTTTTGTGACATTTAAGGATAAAATAATAGGGGTTTTTAAAATGCGTGCCAGTTCACTGGTTGCGCAAGACCCTTGAACATCTAAGCCATCAAAAAGCCCGCGATTGCCTTCGATAATGGCAAGGTCATAACTGTCAAAGGATAAAGCATGGGCAAAAAGCGATTGTATTTTTTTGTCATCAACAAAATTAAGGTCAAGGTTGGTACACAGCGTCTGGCAAGCCTCTGCAAGCCACATACTGTCAATATAATCCGGCCCTTTTTTGAACGGCTTTACTTTTGAGCCTTTTTGCGTAAAAGCATTACACAAACCCAAGGAAAGAAGGGTCTTTCCGCCACCGCCGGACAAACTGGAGATAACAAATCGAGGCGCTATGATACTCATACAAAACCTTTTTTACATGTG
>CAYJJP010000092.1:0-7806 GCA_964370525.1 uncultured Desulfovibrionaceae bacterium
TGGTGGCGGAGGGGGAGAGATTTGAACTCTCGATACAGGTTTAAGCCCGTATACTCGCTTAGCAGGCGAGCTCCTTCGGCCAGCTCGGACACCCCTCCACGCAAACTCAAGAAAAATTTATAGTTGAAGCTTTCGAAGTTGTCAAGAAGAAAAATGTTGTTTATGTAATTTTTTTTTAATGCTTCTGAATATTAGGTTGTTTTCGTTTTTTATCTCTAGATTTGGTAACTGGAAAATAATATAATTTATTAAATGTCTCTTAAGCGCATTACAAAAAAATATACGATAAAAATGTGTGTTTTAGTGTATATAAGGAAGGTGTTTGTGAGTTTAATGTGCATATGGTACAGAATTTGCTTAATCATAATAGGACGACAAAGAGGAATATTTTGCACTTTCTTTGATTATAACTTGTTACAGGGTTTTAATGCAATAAATATTTTCACGATTAGGTAAGTTTTTCCCGGTGAACACATATAATGGGATGGGGTAATATGGCTTTTGCAATAAACCATAATTTAATGGCCAACAATGTGGCTAGGCATTTAAATTCTCATTATGGGAATTTAAGTGTTTCGACGCAGCGACTGTCTTCAGGCTTACGTATTAACGGGGCTGCTGATGATGCTGCGGGTCTTGCCATTCGTGAACTCATGCGAGCAGAAGTTGCTGCCCTTAATCAAGGTGTGCGCAATGTCAATGATGCCATTTCTCTCATTCAAACGGCAGATGGAGCCTTGGCTACCATTGATGCTCAGCTTATTCGCATGAAAGAGCTTGCTGAACAAGCAGCCACCGGAACGTATGATTCTGTTCAGCGATTGATGATTGAGTCTGAGTATCAGCAAATGGCTAAAGAAATCACTCGCATTGCCAATGCTACGGATTTTAACGGCATTAAACTCTTGGATGGTTCTTTTGACCCTAGTACATCGACCAGCTTTGGTGGAGTTAATATTGCTGAAATGAACGCTCTTGTAAGCAATACAGCAAACTGGGCTGGAAATCCTCTTTTTACGCTGGATCCTGCTTTGGGAGCATATGTTATAGATACCGATGTGTATGATTCGGTTTTGAGTGGAGCGCGTGGTTCAAATATGCCAAAACAAGCTCATACCGGAAATCTTAGTGAAAGAGATTCAAACTATGCTGAATGGCAGAACAATGCTGCAACCATAATAAATGCACTAAATACTATCATTCCCGGTGGTAGAGTCTATGCAGATGTTACTAGCGAGCAGGTGGCAACTATTGCGCGTGGCGGTCAAGTATTAGAGGTTGTGACTTTTACCGGAGGTGGTGGCGACGCAAGTGCTACTGAGATAAATGATGCCCTTAATGCGTTAGCCGCAGCAGAGCCGAAAGACGGCATGATTATACACTTTGGTCCGATGAATGACAGTGCTGAGGATTATTATGAAATAGATATTGGTACTGCTACTGCACGCGCACTTGGAGTTGGCGATGAAACATTTTACAATGGTGGTAAGAGTATTGAAACCCAAGCCAACGCAGGAGAAGCGCTTGAAGCCGTTGATGAGGCTATTATATCCAAGGATAAAATCCGTGCGCATCTTGGAGCTATGCAAAACAGATTGGAAGCCACGGCTAATAATTTGATTATTCAAGCAGAAAATACAAGTGCCTCTGAATCTCAGATTTCAGACACTGATGTTGCCCATGAAATGACCAATTTCGTTCGTAACCAAATTTTGACCCAATCAGCTGTTGCCATGCTTTCGCAAGCCAATAATATGCCTAAGATGGTTATGAATCTGATAAATGGGTAATAAATATTTGAACTGATGTTGTAAAATTACTTCATTTCAAAAAAATCTCGTAAAATAGCCGAACATTCTTCGCTGCGCATACCTCCCATATGCCAAAGCTTATGATTCAAGAAAGAATATTCAAGCCCCTCACAGCATGAAGAAATGGCGCCGGCCTTTTTGTCCTGTGCCCCATAGACAAGACCGCTGATGCGGCTGTGTATGAGTGCACCGGCGCACATGAGGCAAGGCTCTAGCGTAACCACTAAGACTGCGTCATTTAAGCGATAATTTCCTGTTTTTTCTGCTCCGTAGCGTAGGGCAAGGATTTCGGCATGAGCTGTGGGGTCGTTAAGACTAATGCACTTGTTATGCGCCAGAGCGAGAATCTCACCTGCTGCGCTCACTAAGACTGCGCCCACGGGAACTTCCGGCAAGACATAGAGCGTACGTGCTTTTTCTGCTTCCTGTAATGCAAGTCCCATAAGTCCGTGCCATGTATGTCCCTTGGGGGGCGAGGGAATGGGGCCTGCCAAGGACATATTGCTAACGTCCTTGGCAGAGGTAATATGCGTTGGCATATAATTATATAATAACTCGGCGTTTAATAATGCGTACCACATCTTCCGGTGTGTCACACACTATAATACGATCTTCCATTTCACTTTCATTCAAATAACCGCACGCCACCATTGAATTACGCAACCAGTCAAGCAAGCCTTGCCAATAGTTGGAATCATAAAGAATGATGGGGAAAGGGCGGATACGTTCTGTTTGTGCCAAGACAAAGGCTTCGGCAAACTCATCAATGGTACCCATGCCACCGGGCATGACCACATAGCTCATGGCATATTTAACAAACATCAGCTTACGCACAAAGAAATAACGAAATTCGCAACGTGTCTGCACATATTCGTTAAAACCTTGCTCATGGGGCAATTCAATGCCAAGGCCTATGGAAGGGCCGCCGGCTTCTGCTGCGCCTTTGTTGGCTGCCTCCATAATACCGGGGCCGCCGCCGCTAATGACGCCATAGCCGCTTTCCACTAGCAGTCTGGCAATGGTTTCTGCCGCCAAATAGTGCGGGTGATTTCTGTCGGTACGTGCAGAGCCAAACATGGAAATGCACTTTTGCTTTATGGGATTGAGCTTATCAAAGGCAGTTGCTATTTCCGCCAAGATGCGGATAACACGCCATGACTCAGTGCTACTTGTTAACTCATCTATTCTGGTCTGATGAAGCATGAGAAATCCTTTTGCTGAGGGTAAAAAGCCTATACTACAACTGCAACACCTTATTCAAAGCGAGAGATATTGGTAATCATAACCATATCTGCAGGCACATTTTCATGCATACCCACATTTTTGGTTTTTACCTTGGCTATTTTTTCAACAGTTTCCATGCCTTCTATTACTTTTCCAAATACGCAATATCCCCAACCGCTCATATTTGGAGCAGTATGATTGAGAAATTCATTGTCAGCATGGTTGATGAAAAATTGGGAAGTAGCGCTGTGTGGATCCATGGTACGAGCCATGGCAAGAGTTCCCTTGTCATTGGCAAGGCCGTTGGTGGCTTCGTTTTCCACCGGTGCTTTAGTTTCTTTTTCGTCCATGCGTGCTCCCATGCCGCCGCCTTGAATCATAAATCCCTTAATAACACGGTGAAAAATAGTGTTTTTATAAAATTCGTCATCCACATAAGAAAGGAAATTTTCTACGGTTTTTGGAGCAGCTTCGGGGAAAAGCTCCACTAAAATATCTCCGGAAGTTGTTTCAATAAGTACATTTGGGTTTGCCATAATATTCTCCTGTTTAAATTATATCTTTAAGTTGTACATTAAATGTTTATGGATACAACATTAAGTTTTGCATTATTCGTTTATGCCATCGTCGCCACTGTCTTCGCAAGTGTAGTTGCATGTTTTTTCAGGGCAAACAATTTTTGTAGCTCCACCACGCATGATTTTGCGAGTCAAAATGGGCCATGAGCACTGCGGACATGGGCGAGCCAGTGGCATATCCCAGAGCGCATAATCGCAAGTCGGATAAGTGCTGCAGGAATAAAATGTTTTGCCACGCTTAGAGCTTTTTTCCACAAGTGTTCCTTCATTACAACGTGGGCAGGGCACATTGGTGGAAAAAGGTGCGGCATATTTACATTTAGGATAGCCTGTGCAAGCAATAAAGCGGCTTCCGGTGCGTGCCTTCTTTATCACCAAATCGCTTTGACATTCAGGACAGGTGCCAACCACAATAAGCTCTACCTTTTCACGTTCCACAGGTATAACTGTGCCATTTTCATCCCGTTCAAAATTGGAAGTGTAGGTACACTCAGGATATCCTGAGCAGGCTAAAAAACTTCCTGCTTTGCCAAACTTGATAACAAGCGGTTTGCTGCAGGTGGGGCAGTCAATATTGGTATCCATGCCGCCTTTGACCGTTTGCATATTTTGAGCAGCAGCGTTGAGTGTGGGGACAAAGTCAGCATTAAATGCAGACATAAGGTCAACCCAGTCGCGTTCTCCTTCAGCTACTTTGTCAAGATTTCCTTCCATTTGCGCTGTAAAACCTACGTCCATGAGCGTAGTGAAATGTTTTCGCAATTGCTCGCAAACCACCGAGCCCAAATCTGTTGGGGCAAAGTGTTTTTCTGCAAGACTCACATAGGTTCTGTCTTGCAATGTGGAAATGATACTTGCATAGGTAGAAGGGCGCCCGATGCCTTGTTCTTCCAGCTCACGCACAAGCGAAGCTTCGGTGTAGCGTGGTGCCGGTTGAGTAAATTTTTGTTCCTTGGTTAATTGCTCAAGCTTAACCTCTTGCCCTTGCTTAAGGGATGGAATGTCAGCTTCAGCTTCATCGGAACTACGCGGATATGCAGCGGTAAAGCCGGGAAATAACATGCGGTTTCCCTTGACTCTCCACTCTGTGGGGCCGCACCCAAGTGTAATTGTTGTATCGTGAAAGCGTGCAGCAGCCATTTGTGAGGCGACAAAACGTGACCAAATAAGTCGATACAGGGTGTACTGTTCCGGTGGCACGAAGGATTTTATTGATTCCGGTAAAATCGTAACATCTACAGGGCGAATGGCTTCGTGCGCATCTTGGACGCTGGCTTTATTTTTAGTCTTACGAGCGGTTTTAGCGCCTTTTTTGGGCAAATAGTCCTTGCCAAATTGTTGTTCAATAAAGTTTGCGGCGGCTTCCTTGGCTTCATCGGCAATGCGTATGGAGTCGGTACGCATATAGGTGATGAGGGCAGTCAAGCCCCTGTCGCCAATTTCCACGCCTTCATATAATCGCTGTGCAATGGACATGGTGCGCTTTGAGGTGTATCCATGGCGTTGGTTGGCACTTTGTTGCAAAGTAGAGGTAATGAAGGGAGGCAGTGGAGCCTTTTCTCTTTCTTTTTCCTCAATTTTTTGCACAATAAAAGGGTTTGCAAGGATTTCTTTTTCCAAAGCCTCAGCAGATTCAGCATTTTTTATGGCAGGCTTTTTGTTGCGTACTTTATGTAAATCAGCCTTCATGATTGGAGGATTATCTGCTTTTAAAAGTGCCTTAAATAGCCAATATTCTTCTGGCTTAAATGCTATGCGTTCTTCTTCTCTTTCTACAATGAGGCGTAGTGCCACCGATTGAACTCGGCCGGCAGAAATTCCTCGCTTCACATTTTTCCAAAGCAGCGGAGAAATTTTATATCCCACCAAGCGGTCAAGAATGCGTCGTGCTTGCTGAGCATCAAAAAGAGCTTCATTTAAGGGTCTTGGATGGGAAAGTGCTTCCTTGACGGCTTTTGCGGTAATTTCGTTAAATTGTATGCGCTGGATATTCTGGACTTTATCCTTTATGAGCTCAGCAACATGCCACGCAATAGCCTCACCTTCACGGTCAGGGTCAGGGGCAAGATATACAACGTCAGCCTTGGCAGCTGCTGCACGCAAGTCACTGACAACTTTCTTTTTATTGTCAATGACCTCATATTGAGGGGTAAAGTTATTGCTTTCATCGACGCCAAGCACCTTGGAGGGTAAGTCACGAACATGCCCAACGCTGGCCAGAACTTGATAATTGCTACCCAAAATTTTCTTAATGGTTTTTACCTTAGCTGGTGATTCCACAATGATAAGATTTTTTGACATACTTTCCTCGCGCGGAGATTTTTGTAAACAGAAACATACGGCAAAAAAAATATTCGTCAAGGGTATGCATGTATTATTTAAAAATTTTTAAATAAAGTGAGAGAAATGTTGCATTAATGACTGCTTTTGGAACTTATGGAAACGCTGATTAATTATTTTTTTGAGGGAGAAGGGAACTTTTCCCAAAGCCAAAAAGTTTTCCCCTCCCCTACAAAAAAGCTGATTAAAGGCCATAGCCACATTAACTTATTTCATTTGCAAAAGCGTAGCAAGGTCTGCCTCAGCGGTGGTTATGGGTTGTATATGCCAAGTATCAATCATTATTTTCAGAACATCGGGAGAAATAAAGGCCGGCAAGGAAGGCCCAAGGCGTATATTTTTTACACCAAGCGCCAGTAGGGTTAGTAAAACCGATACGGCCTTTTGCTCATACCACGATAATACAATGGACAGAGGTAAATCATTAACATCGCATTGCAAGGCATCAGCAAGCGCAAGAGCCACTTGTACTGCAGCATAAGCGTCATTACACTGGCCAACGTCTAGCAAGCGAGGGAATGGGCCAAGCGAACCCAAGTCATGTTTAAAGAATCGGAATTTACCGCAGGCTAGGGTTAAAATCAGCGTATCTTCCGGGCTTTTTTCTACAAATTCCGTATAGTAATTACGGCCGGGCTTTGCTCCGTCACAGCCGCCCACAAGGAAAATATGCTTCAGCGCACCGACCTTTACTGCTTCCAGTACCGTAGGTGCGGCATCGAGCAAAGTTTTACGCCCAAAGCCCACAGTCACATGTCCTTCGTCAGTATCTTCGCTGTATCCATCCATACTAAGTGCTTTTTCAATAGCTTGTGAAAAATCACCTTGTGGGCAATGAACAACATTGGGATAGCCTACAGCACCGGTAGTAAAAATTTTGTCGCCATGGGCTCCGGGATTTTGAATGCAATTAGTAGTAAAAAGCACTGCACCGGGAAAGTCTGCCATTTCTTTCTTTTGATTTTGCCACGCAGTACCAAAATGTCCTGCAAGATGTGGAAAAGCTTTTAGTTTTGGGTAACCGTGGGCAGGAATCATTTCCCCATGTGTATAGATGTTTATACCTTTGTCTTGGGTCTGTAGCAAAAGATTATACAAATCAAGTAAATCGTGCCCTGAGATAACAATGGCCTTGCCCTTACGCTGTCCAAGGGCTACTTTTGTTGGTTCGGGATGCCCAAAATGCTCTGTATTTCCATGCTCAAGAAGCTCCATGGCTCGAAGGTTGGCGTGTCCACATTCCATGACCAGCGCAAGCCAGTCTTGTAAGGCAATGTCTTCAACATTACCTTGCTTGTCGGGCATTCCGGCAGCCAACGCTTTTTTGATAAAGCTATATACAGTGGCATCACTTTCCCCTAAAATTGCGGCGTGATCGGCATAAGCAGAAACTCCCTTTGTGCCGTAGAGCAATATTTGCATCAGCGATTGCTTATTGACGTCATCGGACATGGTGTTCACTGCCCAGGCTTTTTCTTGAATTTCCGCGAAAGCCTTTTCCATGGCTTCTTCTCCGGTATCCGGTTTACAGCCTAGCTTTTCAGCTATTTTCTTACGACATCGAATGCATTCTTCGATGCATTGCCGCAAAGCTTGTTCATCAAAATTCACATTGGTTAAAGTCCTAAAAAGTGATTTGGCAATGAAGGCGTCCACTTGAACATCATTCATTTCCTTGGCATCAGCCTTCAAGCTTGTTTGTGATAAAAGCCGCAAGGCATAAATAAGTTCATCCTGTAGCTTTGCAACACTAGCTGTTTTTCCGCAAACTCCTGCTTTTTCGCAAGCAAATTCCTTAGCCGTTTGTTCACACTGATTACAGTACATAGAACCTCCTTATTTTCATTTTGACA
>CAYJJP010000093.1:0-7801 GCA_964370525.1 uncultured Desulfovibrionaceae bacterium
TAGCTGTTTAATGCTATAAAACGCCTTGTTGAATCATGGCGTCTGCCACTTTACGGAAACCGGCAATGTTTCCACCGAGTACATAGTCGCCTGTGTGGTCAAACTCAGCAGCTGTTTCGCTGGCAGCAGTGAAGATATTTTTCATAATGCCTTTGAGCTTGCCATCAACTTCTTCAAAGGTCCATGGTTGCATGCTGGCATTTTGTGCCATTTCCAATTGGCTTGTGGCTACGCCGCCTGCATTGGCGCATTTGCCTGGGCCGTAAGCAATTTTTGCTTCCAAGAATGCATGCACGGCTTCGGGGGTAGAAGGCATGTTCGCGCCTTCTGATACGCAGTAGCAGCCGTTTTTGAGTAATGCTTTGGCATCTTCAAGGCTTACTTCGTTTTGTGTGGCAGATGGGAACGCAAGGTCGCATGGCACATGCCAAACGGCATTTTGATCCTTGCCATACTCACGAACTGATTTATATTGGGCATCCTTACATAATTCTGCATAGCGTGTGAGGGAAGCTCTTTCTACTTCTTTTACTTGCTTAAGCACTTCTAAATTAATGCCGGATTCTTGATAAATACATCCGCGAGAATCAGAAATAGTAACAGCTTTTGCGCCAAGCTGTTGTAGTTTTTCGATAGTATAGATTGCAACATTGCCGGAACCGGACACGCTGGCTGTGGTGCCTTTAATGTCTTTACCAATGGCATTGAGCATATTTTCTGCAAAATAAACACTACCATAGCCGGTAGCTTGAGTGCGAGCAAGCGAGCCGCCCCAGAGCAAGCCCTTTCCGGTAAGTACGCCGTCAAACTGAGAAGTGAGGCGCTTGTATTGTCCAAACATATAGCCAATCTCACGCGCTCCAACGCCAATGTCGCCGGCGGGTACGTCTTTTGTGTTTCCAATTATTTTGGAAAGTTCGGTCATAAAGGCTTGGCAAAAGCGCATGATTTCATTATCGCTCTTACCCTTGGGGTCAAAATCGCTTCCGCCCTTTCCGCCGCCGAGCATAAGACCGGTAAGGCTATTTTTGAAAATTTGTTCAAAACCCAGAAACTTTAAGATGCTTATATTGACGCTTGGATGAAAGCGTAATCCGCCTTTATATGGTCCAAGTGCTGAGTTGAATTGTACGCGATAGCCACGGTTTACTTGTGCGCGTCCTTTGTCGTCTGTCCAAGCTACGCGAAAGATGAGCTGGCGCTCAGGCTCGGAAATGCGCTCTAAAATATTGTTCTTAAAGTATTTATTTTCTCTTTCGAAGAGGGGATCAAGTGAGTCAAATACTTCGGACACAGCTTGTAAAAATTCACTTTGTCCACGGTGTACTTTTTTCAAATTCCTAAACACTTTTTGCGAATAACTCGTAGGCACAACATACTCCTTTTGTCTAGATATCAAGGGTCAAAGAAAAATAGAAAACTTAACAACAAAAATTCCGATGCAATAAGTGCCACCTCTAAAGACAATTCTTGCACGGTAGGCCTTGATTGTATGCCCAATGAGAATGAAAGGAAAGAACTTTTTTGGCGTAAAACTTTGATTTTTTGCTGATGATTTGATATTTACAATTCTACGAAGCAATATTTATGTACTGAGTTTGTGCAAAAGAGTCTTGAATAATTTAATATATTGCCTCTGTATTGCACGTTGTCGTGACTGTTAATTTTGTTGCATTTTTGCATAGGATGCACTAGTTTATTGAAAGTGAATTTCAAAGAGGTGCTTATGTTTGACACTCCCAATTTATTATTAGCCTTTTCTTTAACTCTTTTTGCAGGGTTATCCACGGGAATTGGTAGTATTCTCGCGCTCTTTACGACAAAGACCAATACTAAGTTTTTATCTGTTTCGCTGGGATTTTCGGCCGGAGTGATGCTATATGTTTCATTTGTTGAGATTTTTGCCAAGGCTAACGCTATACTTGTAAAGACTCATGGCGATAAACTCGGTGCATGGCTCACGGTGGGAGGGTTCTTTTTTGGTGTGCTCTTTATTGCGATAATAGATAAGTTTGTGCCTCAAATGGGGAATCCGCACGAAATGCGTAAAGTTGAGGAAATGGACGAGAAGGATCTTAAGGGTGATGGTCAATTAATGCGCATGGGTGTTTTTACGGCACTTGCCGTGGCGCTGCATAACTTTCCTGAAGGCTTTGCAACCTTTATTGCCACTTTAAATGATCCAAGCGTTGGCGTGCCCATTGCTGTGGCTATTGCCATTCACAATATCCCAGAGGGTATTGCTGTGGCTGTGCCCATTTATTATGCCACTCAAAGCAAGAAAAAAGCCTTTACTTTATCATTCTTTTCCGGCTTGGCAGAGCCCATGGGTGCATTGCTTGGATTCTTTATTTTCTATAGATTCCTCACCGATACCATGTTTGGATTTATGTTTGCGGCAGTTGCCGGCATAATGGTCTTTATTAGCCTTGATGAGCTTTTACCGGCTGCCAGCAAATACGGCGAACATCATCTTTCCATTTACGGTCTTGTAGCCGGAATGGGAGTTATGGCACTAAGCTTATTAATGTTTTTGTAGATTTTTTACGCACCAGTTTTTTCGCGCATAAAAAATGCCCCAATAAAGCCAAGGACAGCTGTGCCCACATAAAACCAGCACATGCTTTCATAAGCGACCGGTAAGAAACTGCCGCTGTTGCTCTTGGGATAAATATCTAGGATGAAGCCTGTAAGCGGTTGAAAAATGAGCATGCCCATAGATGGGAAGCTATTGAGTAGGCCGCTGGCAGAACCGGTGGCATTGACGCCGAAGATATGGCGCATGGCAGTAAAGGCCACAGACATAGCCGGAACGCCAAGTGCTGAAAGCACGAAAAACCAAATATACATACACCACACCGGAATGGCGTCAGAAAATATGGCCAAGCAGGCAAAGTTGAGCATAAAGATGAAGGATGCAAAAAGCATGGTTATGCGGATGGACTTAAAAATTTTGTCGCAAACAAAACCAATGCTAAAGCCGCCGGCAATAACTCCAAGGGCAGCCATATCCAAAACATGCCCGGCCTCCTCTGGGTTTAAGCCAAGAACATCGCGTAAATATGTACCGCCCCACAAGCCTCCAAAGCTCATGTGCATATTGAATTGACAAAAAGACCATATGCAGACAAACCAAAAATCTCGATGTCTTATAACAGTAGAAAAATTAGTGCGCATGAGCTGCCAATCGACGCTTGTCGTTTTGGGCTCATCACTTGTGGCATCTTTTACGCTAAAAAAAAGCAAGAACGCAAAAAAGAGTGCAATGCCGGCAATGCCGTAAAATGCCACCCGCCAACCAAGAGCTTCACTCGCTACGGTCAGTGGCGTTGCTGCCACCAGCATTCCTATGCCGCCAACGCCCAGCAATATTCCTCCAAGCCTTGCAAAAAGATTCACGGGAAACCATTGGCCGATTATTTTCATGGCACATAAAAAAACTACTGAGGCGCCAACGCCAATCAGCCCACGCCCTAAAAGTGCCATGGCAAAGGAATCCGCCATACCAAAAATGGCAGTACCGAGTGCGGAAATCGCCACCATAATGGGTAATAAGCGTCGAGGTCCCACACCGTCGGTCAAAAGTCCGCTAGGTATTTGCATAATGCCATAGCTTACAAAAAAAACTGAAGCGAGCAGTCCCATATCTGCTGCATTGAGCTGTAAAGTGCTCATAATGTCAGTTGCCATGAGGGCAGGGCTCACACGATGAAAAGGTGTGAGCATATAGACAAAGCAAACGAGGACAAAAAGCGCCCACGCATAAAATGAAGCAGATTGGGAAGATGTGTTTGTTGGCATAATTTTTACTTTTTGACGTTGCCCGTAACTCCACCGCCAATATTGACTTCACCCTTGGGGTGAAAAGTCATTTCTTTGGGAGAGCACGCTATATTTATAAGCGTAAATGCAAAAAAAATAAGCATAAGGCTGATTCTTTTAGTTGTTTTTAACATTTGAATCCCCTGTGAGAGTGCCCTTAGTGCTAGGCACGGCTCGTTCCTGCACAACTCGCCCTTCAGGTTTCACATCCTTTGTTACCCATACATTACCACCAATAATGGCGCCTTTGCCAATGGTTACGCGCCCTAAAATGGTGGCACCGGCATAAACAGTGACATCATCTTCTAAGATGGGATGACGTGCAATGCCCTTGATAAGGTTGCCGTCAGCATCCTTCGGGAATGACAATGCTCCGAGGGTAACACCTTGATATATCCTGCAATGACGACCAATTATAGCTGTTTCACCTATAACCACGCCCGTACCGTGATCAATGAAAAAATCATCGCCGATGGTGGCGCCGGGGTGAATGTCTATGCCTGAATGTCTGTGCGCCATTTCAGAGATAATTCTTGGAATTACGGGTATTTTTAATTTATAAAGCTCATGGGCAATGCGATGGTGAGTCATTGCCAGCATGGAAGGATAGCAAAAAATAGTTTCCCCGGGGCTTGTGGCAGCGGGGTCGCCTTCAAAAGCGGCCTTGGCATCGGTGGCCAGTGCACGTCGAATTTCCGGTAATTTTTGCATAAAGCTCATGGCTGCCTTAGCCGACCCTTCATTACAAAATGTGCATTCACTCTCTCTTCCGGCACACGCAAAGCACGCGCCACTGCGAATTTGCTCTGTGAGGATGTGATAAATACTGTCCAAGTTTGCCGCCAAATGATAGCGCAATGAGTCAAGTCTTACTTGGGATGTTCCAAAAAAACCCGGAAATAATGCAGCTTGTAAGCGTTGTATCATTTCGTTTAGGCGTTTTATGCAGGGCATGGGTGCATTATGGGCAGGCTTGTGCCACACGGCAGCCAATGACTCTTCTGTGCATAGCTCGCGAACAACATTTTCAAGGGGAGAGATTTCTAAAAGCTTAAGGTGAGAGTTGTCTATAGATGTTTTCATGTGCCCTCAAGTTGTTATTGTTTAATTGTTAAGCATGTTTTCATAATGATTACGAATTAATTGTTTTTTTCTTTATCCATTTTAAAATCCACACGAATTTTAAAAAGTTTGGTGGCAGGAAGATTCAATATTTCAACGCCGGTCTTTTTCGTTATTTGTGCAAGTGTACCTGTTACTTCATCCCAAGATGAACCAATAAAGGTGAACCAAACATTATACAGATGTTCTCGCAAATAATTGTGCGTAACTTGGTTGTAAGTATTCACATGCTCAACAAAACTTTGTATTTGTCCTTCAGGCACTTTGGCAGCGCAGAGGGTAGAGCGAAACCCAAGTTTTGAAGATTGAAAATTCGCCCCAAGTCGTCGAATGATTTTTGCTTCTTTGAGCGCTCTTACTCGAGCTAAGGCTTCAGCTTCAGTTATGCCAAGGCTTTGCCCAAGTACCTCATACGGCCTTGAATGTATGGGGAATCCGGTTTGAATAATGTCGAGTAACTGCTTGTCAATGTTGTCCATAATCTTCTCTATAGTCGTTATATTTTGCGTAAAGCCTTGGGAATGTATGTGCACAGTGGTTCTTCCGCCATATGGTCTTGATCCATGCTATGCGCTCTGGCACGACAGCCACCGCACACTTTGTGGTATTCACACACGCCACACTTGCCTGTATATTCTTCCTGTGTACGAAATTCTTTAAAATGCTTGGAGTTTTTCCATATTTCAGGAAATGGAGTTGTTTTTATATTTCCGCAGTTTAATCCTAGGTATCCACAGGGTTGCACTTGACCGACATGGCTAATGAAGCAAAATCCTGTTCCACCAAGGCAACCACGAGTCATGGCATCCATCCCAAAGTTTTCCACATCCACCGGTACGCCTTCTTCCTTGGCACGTTGGCGCATGATGCGATAATAATGCGGAGCGCAGGTTGCTTTAAGGTGCATGTCGGTTTGTTTTCTAAAGTCATAGAGCCAATGCAAGACGTCTTCATATTCTTCGGCGGTAATGACTTGGTCAGCCAAGCTTGAAGCTCTGCCCATGGGTACGAGCAAAAATATATGCCATGCAGCAGCACCAAGCTCTTCGCACAGTGAAAATATTTGCTTAAAGCTTGTGAGGTTGTTGCGTGTTACTGTTGTGTTGATTTGAAATTCCACTCCGGCGGCTTTGAGGTATTCAATTCCGCGCAATGAAGCGTCAAAAGCGCCCGGAACTCCACGGAAATCGTCGTGGCTTGCCGCATCTTTTCCGTCCAATGAGATAGAACAGCGTTTAATTCCGGCGTCGCAGATTTTTTTTGCTGTTTCCGGCGTAATGAGTGTACCGTTTGGAGAAAAAACGCAGCGCAAGCCTTTGTCTGTTGCATAACGGATGAGCTCGTAAACATCGGGGCGCATCATGGGTTCGCCGCCGGTGAAAATGACTATTGGTTCTCCAACTTCAGGAAAAGTATCAATAAGCGCCTTGGCTTCTGCTGTGGAAAGCTCTCCGGGATAAGCCTCGGTGATGGCCTCGCCTCTACAGTGTTTACAGGCTAAATTGCATGAGCGTGTGACTTCCCATGCTATAAGTCTACATTTGGGCGATCCGTCAGCCAAGAGTCTGGAAGCGTGTGGGTGTGCGCCATGTGCTTTATGTCCATGAGTTCTGCCAGCGTGTGGGTGTTCTAAATGTTTTCCGTGATTGTTCATGAGCGAACCAATCCTGTGCGTAAAAGATCTTCGGTGAAGTAGGTGATGATAATATCAGCGCCGGCACGTTTTATGGCATTGAGTGATTCCATGATGACTTTTTCTTCATCAATCCAACCATTTTGACCTGCTGCTTTGATAAGGCTATACTCACCGCTTACTTGATATGCCGCCAGTGGAAGATCAAAATTGTCACGAACTTGGCGTATGATGTCCAAATAAGCTCCGGCAGGTTTTACCATCAAGAAATCCGCTCCTTCCGCAACGTCAGCAGCAGCTTCACGCAAGGCTTCTCTGGCATTGCCCATATCCATTTGATAGCTTTTGCGGTCGCCGCTTTTTGGCGCAGAGTCCGCCGCATCTCGAAAAGGCCCATAATATGCCGATGCATATTTCACCGCATAGGACATGATGGGTAGTTGTGAAAATCCCTCGGCGTCTAGGGCAGAGCGCAATGCCGCAATGCGTCCGTCCATCATGTCCGATGGCGCAACAATGTCAGCACCGGCGCGAGCATGTGATAAAGCTACCTTGCAAAGTAGCGGTAATGTTGGGTCATTTTGTATTTCGCCATGTTGCCCCAAAAGACCGCAATGCCCATGTGATGTATATTCGCAAAGGCAAACATCTGTAATGACAAGTAGTTGCGGATGTTGCGCTTTGAGAAGCCGCACAGCCCTTTGTACAATGCCGTCATCGCTATAACCTTCAGTGCCAAAAGGGTCTTTTTCGGTTGGAATACCAAATAAAATGACGGCATTAAGTCCGTGTTCTATGCTTTGGCTCACTCTATCCTCAAGGCTGGCAAGCCCCAATTGATATTGTCCTGGCATGGACGGAATTTCTTTGCAAAAATGTTCGTCAACGCCATCAATTACGAAATATGGCATTATCAAATTTTGCGCCAATATGGGGGCAGTTTCACGCACCATATTTCGCATTGCGAAACTTTGGCGTAGGCGACGACCTCTATAAAATGTTGTTGGAGTAGAATTTTGCACATTTACCTCAAAAATTTAACATAAAAACGATTTTGCTAAAGCGTAATTTAATTCCTCCGGAGGGGAAGGGCTCTGCCCCTCCACCCCGACTACGAAAGCAGGGGGATAATCCCCTTTGGAAACCCTATCGCGTTTTATTAAAAACATTTCGAAAGAATTTTTCGTAAGAAAAATTCGCGTGAAAGTTTTTTGGAAAGGGGGT
>CAYJJP010000094.1:0-7695 GCA_964370525.1 uncultured Desulfovibrionaceae bacterium
TTTCTAAAAATAGTTCCCTGTTTAGGTATTTTAGTTTTTCCATTGCTTGGCTTTGTCTGCCCTGTAGCTTTTCTATGTTCTGCTTTGCTGCTGCTATCTCTGGACTGTCTTTTACTTCTTCGCTTTTCATTGCTTGAAAAGGGGGGGCGTGTGGGGCGTACTTTTGCAGATACTTGTTGACTGTAGTTTCAAAGTCTGTCCTCATTTGCTCAACTGCCCCAAGTTTCTTATTGGAAAATTCCCTTATTTTTTCGCCGTTCTTATCCCTATCAGTAAGGGTAAGGTGTGCATGTGGATTGAACTTTTTAGTCTTTTTGTTCACTGACTCATGAATAGAAAAATCAACATATCCATTAAACTTGTCACTTATAAGTTGACTATATTCTCTTGTTAAATTGATACGCTGTTCTTGATTAAGTTCTACAGGCAATGAAAAAGTAATTGTTCGCCCTAAACATGCATCCTTTCTCTTTTCTAGTGACTCATAGTAATTCCATAGCGTTTCCCTGTTGTATTCTTTTCCATTTTCTGGTATTACAATTTCACTCAAGATATGACCTTGTTTTTTTGTATAGTTATGTGTCTGTCCTGTTCTATTATCATGAACTTTAGAGCATGAATTATAAGCAACTTTTTCGACTGCTGTATGTCCTGCACTTCTTTTGATTGCGTTAATTGTGTAAAAGTTAATCATAGATTAAATTCCTCTTATGTATTTCGGGGTCAAGGGGTGTCCCCTTGCACGTGCATTGAAAGCCCCTTGGGGCTCAATGCTTAAACGTGCTATTCTTGCCTTTGACTTTTATAATTATGCAAAACTATAAGCATGAATGTAGCAATATAAATTTATATGTCAATAGTGTATATATAGTTTTACTAATTAGTAAGCACGTTGAGCTTATATTTTTTCTTTATTCTGTAGGGAAATTTTCTTATAAAATTTATTTGAAAAAAAATTTTTATAAGAAAAGATGAATGGACTTTTCAGTTGTGGATTTGACTTTTATAAAAGAACAAAAGGCAAGCAATACACGCCCCCCTTATAAATAAATCTTTGTTCAACAAAAAATGAAGATTTATATTGGAGAGCTAATCAACTCGGATTGCCAAATCTTATTCGGCGACGTGCATGGCAGAAAAAATGAGATTTAGAATAGAGGTGTCTTTTGTTTTGCTTTCCCCTGATAGCTTCCATGGAGCCGTCCTGTCGTTGAGCCGCTAAAGCGTCATAGTAAAAAAAATGTCAAGGGCGACACGCAGTGTCGGGCGTAGCCTTTACCCTTGACATTATTTTTTACATGAACGCACAAAGCGGCAACGACAGACGGAAACATGGGAGCAAGGGGAAGCAAAACATGCCTCCCCCCTGAGAGCTTTTAAGGTGAGTTCAAGAGTAAAACAAAAAATGAAAATTTGGTGATTTTTGAGTGAATTTATAATAATAATATATACTTATATGAAAAGGAACTCAAAACGGTACTCAACTAAAACAAACTTTTTTTTCGTTAATAAATTTATATATTTAGCATTAAAGTTATAATCCGTCCCGGGGAGCCAAATTTATCAAGGGTTTACTTCAGTATAGGAGTAAACCCTTTTCCTGTTCCTGCTACCCGTCTGCTACCTTTTCTTTCTTCTTTCATATTTTTAGTTCTCAAAAATAATCTTTCATCATTTTTATGCCAGACATCCCCCACACCCCCTAATGCCAAAGGCAGCCGCATTCCAACAGTAAGCTTTGGTCAGCTTTTGCTGGCGTTATGCTACTTTCTTTGCCGATGCTGCCGCGGGTCCTTCCCCAGCCAAAATGCTGTAACGGCGAGCTTCCCCCAAACTTTGGTCGCGATTAACGAAATGGAAAGAGCGAAAAAACGAAAAGTAGTTTTACTTTCCGCTACTTGCGAGGTGTTTTATGTCTGATGATATTAATGCCCAAGTAGCAGCGCGAGTCAAAAAAGAAAGTAATGCAAAAGCTGCCAAAAAAGGGCAAAAAGTTAAAAAAATTGAACTTAGCCTTGATGATGTTTACAGCTATCTGCAAGAAAATCGCCTTGGTGATGCTAAGCTTTACGCTAGGCTGTGCCGTGGACAAGTCGTTTATGTAAAGCACTGGGAACGTTTTCTTGTGTGGGGCGGCCATCATTGGATTGAAGATGATTACGAGCTTGCCTACCAAAAAGTTGAGGAAGTTTGTGCTTTGTATATTGCTTTGCAAAATGCCAAAGAGGAAGAACTTGCTGGAGAAAAAGACAAAGATATACAGGCTATTAAGCAAAGGATTATTGATACAACTTCTCGGCGCATAAATTATTTGCGTGAAAAAAACGGACAAGACAATCTCTTGATAATGCTACGGCGTATTAAAGATCCGCTCATCATCTTACCTAAGCACATAGACAAGCAGCATTACATAAAAGCCTGTCCCAACGGAGTTATTGATTTGCGAACGGGAGAGCTTCGCAAAGGTAAGCCTGAGGAATATATTCTAAACGCCATAGCTACCGAATACGATCCCCAGCTTTTGGAAGTGGAAAATCCTTGTCCGGAAACAAATGCTTTTCTGTTGCGCTCCATGGATGGTGATGCTGAACTTGTAGATTTCATCTGGCGGCTTTTAGGTTACGGCCTCATCACCGAAAGGCGAGACCATATTTTCACCATTTTCTGGGGCGAGCATGGGCGCAATGGTAAAGACACGCTAATCAAACTCATCACTCATGTTCTTGGCCAGACTTTATCCGGCGATGTGCCGGTGGAAATGTTCTTACAGATGCAGCAAGTACGCAACAGCTCGGCGCCGTCTCCCGACGTGCTGGCATTGCGTGGCATGTGCATTGCGTGGATCAACGAAGCAGAAGAAGGGCAGCGCTTTGCATTGGCCAAGCTTAAAAAGTTGACCGGTGGCGGCTATATTTCTGCTCGGGGATTACTCGACAAACTCCAAACCATGTGGCTACAGACTCACCTGCCCATCATGACCACCAACGAACTACCCAAGGCCAAAGCCGATGATGCGGCTTTTTGGGCAAGGGCTGTGTTGATTAAGTGGCCACTTTCTTTTGTGGAAGACCCTAAAGAACCTCATGAGCGCAAAGCTGATAAACACCTTGAAAGTAAGCTTTATGCTGAAGCCAAGGGAGTGCTCGCTCGTCTTGTGCTCGGATCTATGGATTATCTCAAAAACGGATTGCAAGTTCCTGAAAAAGTAAAAGAATGGACAAAAGACCAGCGTGCCAGCTGGGATGATGTGGGCATGTTCATTTCAGAATGGTGCGAAATGGAAGAATATCAAGAAAATCCCGATGCCTATGCATGGAGTATGAAGGCTACTGATTTACACGAAGCCTTTTGTATTTGGTATGCACGCAACAGAGACAAACGCTTTAGTGTTTCTGCAAAGAAGTTCTCGGAAGCGTTGAATAAAAAGAATATTCCATTCAAGCGCAGCAATGGCATTAAGCGGCTTGGGATACGTCTAAATCAAGTAGGCTTGGAGGCAATTAATGAAGCGTCTGAATAGCAATCCTTCCACATCCTTCCGCACTTACCAAAGTAAAAAGCGTATAATATTCAAAGAATAAGCGCAATATGGAAGGATGGAAGGATTATAGGTATACTCCACACGTGAAGCGCATGTATGCATGCGTTATGTATATTATATATACACCTATCCTTCCATCCTTCCAATTATAAAAAAATAATTAAATAATAAATAGATAAGCATAAAATAGACATGGAAGGGAGTGGAAGGATTGAATTTACTTTCGATTTACACAAACAGCTACGGAACCGCCGTTAAGAAGCAAGGCTCTGGTTTTAATGGACCTTGTCCTCTGTGCGGTGGTGAACCGGGTAAAAGCGACCGTTTCATTATTTGGCCGGAACGTAGTGAAAATCTCGGTGAAGCTTGCGCTAAGCATGGCATTCACGGTGTTTGGTCGTGCCGGCAATGCGGCGCCGGTGGTGACACCATAGCCTACCTCATGCAAGTGGAAGGTCTGAATTTCAAGCAAGCACTTGCAGAACTTGGCATTGAAGGTGGCCACGCTGCACGCAAACGTCGTGCTGCGCCGAGTGAGCCCAAAAGCTCAACTCAATTCACTGCTCCTGAAATCAGCTTACCGCATCCAAAGTGGCTTGCTTATGCTGCCAAGCTCGTGGATGAAGCCGCCGACAATATTTGGCAGCAACCGCAAGCACTCCGCTGGCTTGCTCATCGTGGCCTTGATGCAGCAGCTGTACAGCAGTATAAAATTGGCTACCTTTCGCCTGAAGGTAAGTGCGGCTTCGGACGCTTTCGGCATCGTTCAGCTTTGAATCTTGAGCCAAAGCTGGTCAACGGCAAAGAAAAGAAGCTTTTTATTCCACGCGGAATAGTCATCCCAAGCTTTGCCCTTGATGGCAGCGTGATTAACATCCGCATTCGTCGGCATAAAGAAGACCTCACTCCCATGCCTGATGGAAGAATTCCGCCCAAGTATTTGGAACTGGAAGGATCTAGCCGAACACCCATGCTATTGCGTGCCAACGGATTACCTGCTTTGTCGGCATATTTTATCACCGAAGCAGAACTTGACGCCATTTTAATTCATCATGCCACCGGCGGTGCTGTGGGTGCAATGGCTGTGCGCACCAATCGGGGCAAGCCCGATGCGACTGGCCATGCGCTGCTTGTGGAGTCACCATGCATTTGCATAGCTCTTGATTATGACGAAGCTGGCGCTCAAGGTGTTGAGTTTTGGGAAGAAAATTATGCTCAAGCTAAGCGGTGGCCAACACCACAAGGAAAGGATCCCGGCGACGCCTTTGCCCTTGGTGTTGATATTCGTGCTTGGGTTCAAGCTGCTTTGCCGCGTAGCCTTGCTTTGCCGGAGCTGGAACAAAAGAAAATTGTTCCCACAAGTATAGCATATGATGAGCAAAAAACTAAGTCAAGCTGTGGAAGCATGGAAGCTTGTTCTTCTGGTCTGCTTATAGGGGGGGCGGGGGCAAAGCCTATTGATAATATTTCTTTGAAGGAAGATGACACAACGATGCCTACCAGTGAGCATAAGGCACGAAAACGACATTGGTCTCAGGCAACAGCACAAACTCCGCTTACAGAGGCTGTTTTGCCGCAAGGAGCACCGTCTGTATCGGCATTGCGTAGCTCTTTTGCCGGCAAAGACATCCATGATGAAATTTTGGTGTCTTGTCCCAAGCATAATTGGTTCTGGGTGCACTATTTTGACAAAAAAAGAAATAAATTTGGCTGTGATAATTGTTCCGGCCACTCGCAGTGCATTGTAGAGTTTCAGCTATCGGAACAAATGCGCGCGCCTGAAATTTTATAAAAAAGGAAAAAGTATGAATTTAGAAGAAATAGAAAAGCATAACGAAGCATTGCTCACTTTGTCCCAAGGAGTTTTTGGAGATGGTGTTGCGCTAAAAGTGGT
The DNA here is from genome assembly GCA_964370525.1 of uncultured Desulfovibrionaceae bacterium. Lineage (GTDB taxonomy): Bacteria > Desulfobacterota > Desulfovibrionia > Desulfovibrionales > Desulfovibrionaceae > CAYJAD01. The sequence goes on from CAYJJP010000094.1 coordinate 5,436, forward strand.
GTCACCTGAGAAATTGACTTTGCTAAAAGATAATGCACGCTACTTTAAACGTGAAACCTTTCGGCAATTACGAGATAATATTGCGGCTGACAAACGTCTTTCTTCTGTGCCGCTTTGCTATCAACATGAAGATGGTCGCTTAGAAGTTCTTTCGGGTAATCATCGAGTAAAAGCAAGCATCGAAGCTAAAATATCTCACATTATGGTTTTGGTAATCACAGAAAAATTGGAAAGTTCCAAGCGCATAGCTATTCAGCTTTCACACAATGCCTTGGTGGGCGAAGATGACCAAAGCATTTTAGCCAATTTATGGGCGCAAATCGAATCAGTTCAAGACAAGCTTTATTCGGGGCTTGATAGTGAAGTTATCAAAGAGCTTGGAGAAGTTGAGTTGGTAAATTTCTCAACCCCTCAAGTTCCGGCTCATATGGTGACTTTTATGTTTACAGATGGTGAAAATGAACGGCTTTCTGAAATTATTGATATTTTGAATGATGTGAGCAAGAAATCTTCCTCCGTCTTTCTTTGTCACAAAGAGCAATTCGAAAAATTTATGACCATTGTCGGTGATGTAAAGCATGCTGAAAAAATTCGTGACTCTTCATTGGCCATGTTGCGCATTATAGAAATTTGCGAACAGTGGATAACGGAACAAACAAGTGAAAAGGAAGGCGTCTAATGGCTTTTCTCGGTTCCATCGCAGCCCCATTGCGTAGAGTTATTGCAGCTTATGCTGAGGAATTGCATAAGCCTGTACTCTTGCCTTGCGCAGGTAACTTCACTGTGGGTGCTGCTCTGCGCTCTGGTGGATATGTAGGCCATATTTCAGGCTGTGATATTACGTTGTATACCTCTGCTCTTGGTGCATACCTTTGCAAGGAAGAGCTTGATGCGTGTGAAAAAGAGGATTGCCCTGAACATTTGCAGGGGTTTTTGGACTTTTCGGATTCAGCTCACTTTGCAGCCTCTGTATCTATCATGCTTGACTTGCGTCAAGTGTGGAAAAATAAAACAGTGTGGCACAGGCGTGTTCTTGCCAACTATAGGCGGTCATGGCCAAAGCTCATGGAAAAAACTCTTCTTAATCTTAGAAAGTATGGAAGCCATTTGCAAAAAGGAGATGGCTTCACCTACCAAGCACAGGATGCTGTGGCTTTTCTTAATGAACATGATAAAAATCATGCTGTTTTTATTGCACCGCCTACCTTTGGTAGCCAAGATTATATCAATCAAGAAAAAATGCTTGCTGCTTCTTGTGAGTGGAAAAGCCCAAAGTATACCGAAATTAGCTTTCAAGATATCCCCATTTACGAAAAAATCACCAGTTTTGCCCAGTGGATGATTATCATGGAACGTCCGCTGCCGGAGATTGAAAAGATACTTGGTGAACCTGTGGCAGTTGTACACAAGGGAAGAAAGAGCATTACCTACGCTTATGCCGGGCACAGTAAGAAAAAAATTGTAACACGTGACTATCTTCCTTCACGGTCTCCCGGCCCCATTTTTCCGAGCACTCAGCGTATTACTGGCGAGGAAGAGGTAGGTATTGTGATTTTGGATAAAAAACAGTCTGTGCGGCTGAATGAACTGTTTATGTCTGTGCGTGTGGACTACTATCTTGCTGATGTGGCTTTGTCATTAGGGCTTTGTGTGGGCGGAAAAATAATCGGCAAACTGGATTTCAATCTCACAAAACATGCTTGGGCACTGGGTCAAGACGGTTTGCAGGTTTATCAAAGGTCAGACTTGGCTGTTCCAAGTTCTGTGGAGCCACGCTTAGCAAAGCTTGTGCTTATGCTGTCACAATCCCACGAAGTAAAGCAGCTTATTGATGAAACGTTCAAGGATGACTTCAAATATGTGGTAACCACTGCTTTTTCTAAAAATCCCGTGAGCATGAAATATCGTGGTATTTATAAACTGCACAAAAGGCTTGAAGATCCCGATGGCTTTCGGCTGAATTATTACGGTGAACTTGGTCAATATTCCTTATCCGAAGCATTGAAAAAATGGAGAAAAAAATTTAATAAATAGCTGAAAAATAAGCATTTTTTGCTGTACACAAGCTTGTTTTATGGTATTGTATAGACATGTTAAACACTTACACCAAAAGGACATGTTTATGAAAATGACGAGCTCGCAACTTACAGTAATCATGAAAAAAGCTTGGGCGTTGGCAAGGCATGGAGTTTCAAGCTTCGGCGGTAATGTAAAAGAATATTTTTCAATGGCATTAAAAATAGCATGGATGGAGTTCAAG
>CAYJJP010000095.1:0-7571 GCA_964370525.1 uncultured Desulfovibrionaceae bacterium
CTTTGCAAAATATCTGCGGTATCGGGATTGAGAATATTTCCCATTTGATAACCAAATAAGGAATCAACTTCGTGATGTACCATCTTGGCAAATGATTCATTGGCATATTGAATGGAGCCAAGACTGTCCGTAAGCACCACAGCGTCAGTAAGAGTAGCGTTGATGCTATTGAGGATTTGCTGTTTCGTGCTAACTTCCTCATAAAGTTTACGCATATTTTTGGTAATGGTGCGTTCACTACGAAACACAAAGAACCACCATCCGCCGCCTACGACTATAAAAGTAATAAGCAAGCCGGCTCCCACCATCGAATACATTATAAGTTTGAATTTATTGTAAAACTCTTCTGCCAAGTAGGAAGGCTGCTCATGGGTAACCATCAAGTCATAGCCCGCTATGGGAACGCCGACAGAGTATATTTGATTACCGTTTGCAAGTGTTCTTTTTTCAAGGGGCAATGGAGTATTCTTGGGAGCAAGCCACCCTGCGAGAAAGGATAAATTCCCCGAAGTTAAATCAGCATATTGCAAAAGTTCTTCGGAATCTTCCGTCCATTGCAACAGTCGAAAAGGTGCATTTGTGCCAATCTCATTTTGCAAGAGATTGCCAAGAATGGTTTCCACAGGCATAAAAAGCAAAATAACGGCAACCGGTTTGTCTGGTGGTAAGTCGGTATACTCAGGCGGAAAAATAGGATATGCCAAGTTGACCATCAAACCGTTAGGGCTGTCATAAATTGCTGAAAGATTAGACTTTCCACTGCTTAACGTTCCACGCATGACAGCATCTTGCATGGGGGTAAGTTTGCTTATATGGTCTGAAGAGAGGAAGAGAGGGCGAATATTGGTATCCCAAATGCCAGCGTCTACAATATCAGCTTCTTCATGCATAAAAGTGTGAAGTTGTTGTTGTAACGCATCCTTAGTGCTTTTAAGATCCAGCTCTCCGGCTCCGCCTTGCGTTGCCCAAGAGGGCAGTTTTCCTGACTCTAAGCCTTGATTGTGTAAAAGATATTCAGCTGCGTAAAGCTGTAACATATCCTTAGAAGTAAATCGCTTTGTGTCAAGATTCATGTTGTCAAGCCAAAGTTTTACAGCGGCAGCTCGTGTTTTTGCGTCAGACGTGAGCGTAATCTGCAAGTTTTGATTCATGGTTTCATTGACTTGGCGCAAAGCATATGTGGAAAAAACTACAGACGAGCCAGTCATGGACAGCATGATGAGTAAAACGAGGATAAGACTCCTGTAACGAGGTCCGGATGAAGAAAGTTGCAAATGTGTATCCTACCTTTCGCGCAGGGCGTTTTGTTGCGCCTTAAGAATTGGTTTAAGAATATAATCTAAAATGGTTTTGCGGCCTGTAAGGATGTCTGCCGTTGCCGTCATACCGGGGATGATTGGCAAGTTTTCATCCTTATAGATAATACCGTTTTTCTGAGTGCGCAACTTCGCAAGATAAAAAACTTCACCTTTTTTATCTTCAATGGTATCAGCACTGATCTGTTCAAGGACGCCTTCAAGTCCACCATAGATACCAAAATCATAAGCCGAAAACTTGACCATAGCTTTTTGATTTGGATGTAAGAAAGCAACATCAGAAGGGCGCACACGCACTTCTACAAGCAATGTATCATCAAGTGGAACAATTTCCATAATTGGTTCACCTGGCTTCACTACACCGCCTATGGTATTTATGTGAATTTGTTTCACAGTACCATTAACGGGCGAGCGCATAACGGTACGAGTCACACGGTCGCTACCGGCAGAAAGAGTTTCTTTGAGTGAATTTAATTCTGCTCGATATTTATTAATCTCTTCAGTTGTGGCGGCGTCGAGTTCTGCTCTTCGAAAGGCTATACGCTGTTTGGCTTCATTGGCTGCAGCTTGCGTTTTGGGAATGGAAGCTGCAAGTCCGTTGAGTTCACCTTCAAGATTGGCGACTTTTTGTTCTAAGTCTAAGAATTCTATGCGAGAATAATTTTTGCGCTTTAAAAGTGGAGCTACGGTATTACGCTGCTCAATGGCAAGGGCAAGGTTACGAGCTACAGAAGCTTTTCGAGTTTCTTGTTCTTCTACCTCTTTAATGCGCTGATCATATTGCGATTCCAAGAGGCGTATTTCACTTTCTTTTTGCAGTTTTCTTGCTTGCAAAATGGTAATTTGATCTGTAATTACTTGCGGTGCATTTTTTTGTATGTCTTCCGGAAATACCGGGGCATTATCGCTTAATTCTGCCTCAAGGCGAGCAATGGCAGCTCGGCTTTCCAGTGATTTTGTTAAAGCATCTCTAAATGTTGAAGCGGCAACTTCGTTATCAAGCCGAGCCAGAGGAGTGCCTTGAGTGATGATTTGACCTTCGCGGACAAGCACCGCTTGCAAAATTCCACCTTCAAGGTTTTGAATCATTTGTGTGCCTTGGGAAGCAATAACCTTTCCTTCGGCGCGCGTCACTTCGTCAACTTCAGCCCAAGCAGCCCAAGCGATGAAAACTATTAAAAAAAGTCCAGTCGCCAATGAAAGAAGGCGAGCTTGCGTTGAAGGTTTGCGTTGCAAAGCTGCTTCGACGACATCGGCATAGATGAGTTCAGACTCTATGATTTTGTTTTGTTCTTGTTGTTCAACTTTTGCACCTTGCTTTGCTTCTGCATTTTGAGCGTCGGTCAAAGCATTTTTCATAGGATTTTTTTGCGTTGAGGCATTGTCGTTGGATTGTGATTGCATATCTACCCCGTACTTTTATGTATTAAATGGAAATTTCTTTTTGCGCTTGGTTTTTACTTGCAGTTGAAGTGCGCAATTTTTCTATAACGAGTTCCTTGGGGCCGTCTGCAACAATACGCCCACCATCCATAACCACAAGGCGATCAACAAGTTTCAGCATGCTCATGCGATGCGTTACAAGAATTAGTGTTTTGTTTTTCATGTGTTTTAATAAACGAGACTGAACCACATGCTCAGAAGATGTATCCATATTGCTTGTCGGTTCGTCTAAAATGAGCACTTCGGGGTCGCGCACCAAGGCTCGTGCAAGCCCAATGGCTTGACGTTGACCACCGGAAAGAGCTTTACCTTGTTCACCTACTTGCGTACCAAAACCTTCTGGTTTTGTTCTGATAAAGTCGGTTACACTGGAAATAGATGAAGCTCTTAGCATGCGTTGATCGCTGACAAAAGGATCTCCAAGTACAATGTTGTCACGAACAGTTCCGTAAAAAAGCACTGTATCTTGAGGGGCAAAGCCTACACGAGTACGTAAGTCTGTGCCTGCCATTTGACGAATGTCAACGGAGCCAAATTTTACCGCTCCCTCTGTCGGTTGGTAAAGACCGATAAGTAAACGAATAAGTGTTGATTTTCCGGAGCCCATGCGCCCAATGATACCGATTTTTTCACCCGGAGCAATATGCAGATTGAGCCCATCAACAGCCGAACGCGCGGCAGTTGGATAGGAAAAGCTCACATTTTCGAGCGTAAATGCCGGTTCTAGTGGGCCAAAGTCCACAGTTGAGTTTGTATCTCGATCCTCAGAAGGCAGAGCCATAAGTGTATTTAAGGCATCCAATGAGATTCGTGAGTTTTGGTAACGAGTTATAAGTCCGGCCATTTGCATAAGCGGAGCCATGGCACGTCCGGCCAAGATATTACTGCCAATAAGTCCGCCCATGGTTAGCGTGCCTTCTGCAATAAGATGTACACCCCAAACCACCATGGCCACGGTGACAAATTGGGTAATGAATACAGAAAAGCCTACTGCCAATGAACCGTATTTTTTGGTTTCAATGTTGGCCTTAGCCGACTCTTCAACCACTGTTTCCCACATTCTTTGCATGCGGGTTTCACCTTGACAGCATTTTAGTGTTTCAAGTCCGTTGACCATTTCAGTAAGTAGCGCATTTTTGTGCATGTTTTGCGAGTAGCTTTTTTCTGCGGCACGTTTGGCTAAAGATTGTAATAAAAATCCTGCACCAAACATAACGGGCATGGCAATGAGCGGCAGCAGTACTAGGGGGCCACCGATGAATGAGAGAAAAACAATAAAGATTATAAGGAAGGGCAAATCAATACATGAAAGAAGAGTCGAGGAACTGAAAAATTCTCGTAACGATTCAAATTCTCTAACGTTATTGACAAGCGCACCTGTTGATTCCGGCTTGTGATCCAGTTGCACAGAGAGGACTTTATCCACAAGCAAGCTGGAAATTACTACGTCAGCATTGCGGCCTGCAGTGTCCACAAAATGGTTACGCAAAGTTCGTAACAAAAAGTCAAAAAAGTATGCGATGCTAATGCCGATTGCTAGCACCCATAAAGTATCAATAGCGTTGTTAGGGACAACTCTATCGTAAACATTCATCACAAAAAGCGGACTGCCAAGGGCAATTAGGTTAATAATGACACTTGCAAAGGCAGCATGTCTATATATGGGGCCGTAATGTTTGATGGCATCCCAAAACCAGCGCTTTCCTTGGGGTCTATGGAAAGTTGTTATACGCTTGTCTTCCGGTTTATCCACAGAGCCAAAAACGGCATAGCCTGTATATTCTTCGCTTATGCGTAATCTGTTGACTTGCTTTGGTTCGTCACCAAGTTCCGGTAAAATAACCGTCGCCAAATGTTTGCTCAATGCCGTGAGTACACAGGATCTTCCGTTTGCTAAGATAAGCACACAGGGCAGTGTGAGCGGAGAAATTTCATCAAGAGTAGGGCGATGCATAATGCGCGCTTGAAGTCCTGAGCGAGCTGCTGCTCGTATACATTCCCCGGCAGTAACTTCGCCTGCGCCGGCAAGCCCTGCATATAAATATTGTGGTGAAACGCTTTTGCCTCGTAAGCGCAAGAGTGAACTTAGGCTACGCAAGAGCGGAGGAACGCTATCCACTTCAGCTGGAGACACAGGCGAAGCTTCTGGATCAAAATTTTGATCCTTTGGTTTTTGGTCAGCTTCTTGCTGCTGTGCTTGCGCTGAGTTTGGGGCTTGCACTGCTTCAGCACTTGACTGAGTCTGTGCTTGCGCAGTGTTTGAGTTTTGCACTTCTTCAGCCATAGGCTGTGCTTGTGCTACTTGTTGCACGTGGGTTGTTTCTTGAGTGCTTTTAGCAACCTGTTGTGGGTCAAGAGAGACTTCCTGTGGTTTTGCAGTAGCCTTTGCCGCATTTTGACTGGCTTTGTCTGGTTGATTATTTTCAGCCGTCAAATGTTGTTCAATATTGCCATTTTGAGCCTGAAGAGGGCTTTTTTGTGCATGTGGGATATGGCTCAACCCTTCATGCTCATTACCTTCGGAATGTATACCCTTATTTTCAGTAAGCTCGGATTCATTTACTTCAGGCGCACGCAAGGGCTGCGGGCTGTTGTATATTTTACCATTCTTAGAAGCTTGATCCTCTTTTTTTACGCTTTCTTGATTGTTTGAAAAATCTTTATGAGAGTGCGTAAGGCTTTGGAGGGCGCTTTCCGCCACAGAAAAACTATTTCTAATTGGAGGGACAGTTTTCTGAGAAGGTGTGGGATGATTTCTTTGTCTCGACATAGTTTTCCTCGCCTTCTTACAGTGTTAAAGCATTATTATAAGAATCAAGTTTGAGTTTGTCAACTTAAAAACTTTCCAAATGTCTGCAAAGAGGAGACTTAAGGAAAGTTTTTAAGTGTTACGTTAAATCGTATTATTGGGCAAGTTTCTTTTCTGCTGCAACAATGGGCTTAATCAGTACGGAATCAGCTGTGATATTTAATTCCGGCAAGAGCAGTCCTGATAAAGCATATAGGCGATATGTGCTAATCAAAATATTGGCTTGCGCTGTAACGGCTTGCACTTCAGAGTTATACAGTTCACTTTCGGCGTCAAGCACGTCAAGTAATGTACGTTGACCGATTAGATATTGTTCCATATAGGCATCACGAGTTTGAATGTTAAAAGCAATAGCTTTTCTGTGTATAGCAAGCTGCGTAATGGCTGTTCTATAGTCAATCCAAGAATTCTGAATGTCAAGTTTTAAGTCGTCCAAAAAGCTGTAGGCCGTATGTCTTGCTTCACGTACGCGTGCAGCAGAGGCTTTGGAGGCTGCAATGTCAGCTCCACTGTTATAAAGGTTCCAGCGCATGGTGGCGTTTACGTCGTAACTCATGGTGTATTCTTCACCGGCATATTGGTAGCCATAATTGCTGTAACTTGGGCCTGTTTCAATGTTAATGACCGGATGAAAAGCTGAGTCGGTCAATTCTTTATTGGCTTGAGCTGTGGTAATATCCTCAAGGTACGCAATAATTTTAGGGTTATTTTCCTTGGCGAGCGCAATCACTTCTTCTTGAGTTGCAAACATTTTAAAGGGTTGCTTAACTATGCCAAGAGAACCGGGAACAGGAAGTTCTGTTAAGCGACGATACGAAGCTTCGCCTTGCATGAGTGAAGATCTATTGTCTTCCAATGTAGATTGGGCACTGACTAAGCGACCTTGGGTTTGGGTGACGTTGGCAAGCACTTCGGCGCCTTCTGCTTCACGGTCACGGGTAAGAGCCAAGATTCTTTTATGCGTGTTAACATTCTTAGTGGCTAATTGTAGATTTTTACGGCGCCAAATAAGATCAACGTGTGCAATGATGCCGTCAAGGGCAAGAGTGGTTGCATTATCTATGACTCTACTTGATACAGAGCGTAGCAATGACTCACTGGAGCGCACTCGGCTGCGTGTGGCAAAACCATCCCAAATGGGCTGGGTGAGTAAAAGTTGCACTTGCCCCGTACCATAGATATATCTTGATTTACCTGTAGGGCGCGTGCTTACGTCGCTTCTGTTGGTTAAGCCTGTGGAGCCTGTTAAGTCTAAGCGGGGGCCGTAGCCTGCGCGTGAAGCATCAAGTTCATGACGTGCCACTTCGCGATTTTCTTGGATAGACTTAAGCGATTTGTGGTTTGCAAGCACAGCATCGACCGTTTGTTTTAAGGATACAGCCACACCGCCTGTTCCTTTTTCCTCAAAGGCATACGGACCACCGGTGATATCCTTTGGATTTACCGATCCATAGGCTGCCGCCGGCAAGTTTCTTGACTGTACATTGGCGCCTAAACTGTCATGACTTATACCTAATGTACATACTAGTAGCATTATGCCTGTCAATTGGTGTTTACGATTCATAGATTACCTACCTTGCTATTTAGAAGTTTTCCTTGTGAAAGAAGTATAATTTTTTACATTTTTTATTGCAAGAAAAAAATGTAAAAAATACAAAAAAAATATTGCATAAAAACAGTAGTTTTAGTGTAATTGTGAAAAAAACTCTCTCAATAAAGTTTAGAAAAATACTTGTAAATTCCAATAATTATATTTTAACCAAAATATGCGAATTTTTTGTAAAAATCATAGTTATTGTATCAGCGATTATAAAAGAAATCAATATTTAAAATACTATTATAAAGAAAATAATTTGGAGTATGAGATTTGTATGTGTATGTAATGATAGATAATATGTCTGTTCACATATGTTTGTTTTTTTGCTATATAAAAAGTTTAGAGAAAATCACGAGTACAATTTTTTAGAAGTTTTCTAGAGTTGAAAATTCTCTGCTCAAATCAT
>CAYJJP010000096.1:0-7547 GCA_964370525.1 uncultured Desulfovibrionaceae bacterium
AAATTGCTGCCAAACATGACGTGAGCGTTCAAATGGATGTTGTCAGTCAACAAATCACCTCACCGGAAACACCCAGAGACTGCGAACTTGTAAAAATACTCTCGCAAGCCGTTGAACAACTCTCCGGTGTGCAAACAAAAATCATGGGCGTTGGTGGCGGAACAGTGGCCAAAGAACTGCGCAAAGAAGGCCTGCACACGGCTGTTTGGAGTCGCCTGTTGGCCAACTGCCATGAGCCTGAAGAAAAAGCGTTAATATCTAACGCTATTTTTGACGCTCAAGTTTTTGCGCATATGATTTTTCACGGTACAAAAAATACATAACAATGATGAAGCTTGCAAAAAGTAAATTAAGAAAAAGCTGATTATTTCCTCCGGAGGGAAAGAGTCCCTAAAAAATAATAAATCAGTGTATCCTTAAATACTTTAAGAAACGGAGAGACAAATGGATTTACAAGAAACAAGCGCAATTAAAGACGTTGTAGTTGGAATTATTGGTGGCAGCGGGCTTTACCATATAGCAGATTTTGAGCTTGAAAAAGAAGTAGAAATAACAACGCCTTTTGGAAAACCTTCGGGGACATGTAGAGTTGGCAAGTTACAGGGAGTGAAAGCTGTTTTTTTGGCTCGACACGGCGAGAATCACAGCCTGCTCCCTTCGGAAGTTCCTTATAGGGCAAATATTTATGCACTGAAATCCCTTGGTGTCACTCACATCATTTCTGTTTCAGCCGTTGGTTCCTTGTGCGAAGAGATGGCGCCACGGCATATGGTGGTGGTTGACCAATACATTGATTTCACTAAAACACGCATCCCAACTTTTTTTGGTCAAGGACTTATCGCGCATGTGAGCATGGCAAAGCCTACATGCGAAAATTTAGGAAAATTACTGCACTCAGCTGCTGAATTTGTACTTAAAGCCACAGCACACAAGGCACATTTGGGCGGTACTTATGTGTGCATTGAAGGCCCGCAGTTTTCCACCAGAGCCGAATCTTTACACTATAAATCCCTGGGAATACATGTAATCGGCATGACAAATATGCCAGAAGCAAAGCTTGCCCGTGAAGCGCAAATTGCCTATGCTCCGCTGGCTATGGTTACCGACTATGATTGTTGGCGTAGCCAGCAGTCGGAAGATGAAGCAGTGAATGTGCACGCACTCCTAGATAATTTACGCGCCGGTGCTGACAATGCGCAAAAGATTGTGGCGCGCGCAATTATGCAGCTTGGTGCAGAAAAAACCAGCTCACCGGCACACACAGCGCTGCAAACGGCTGTCTATACTCCGTATACATCCTTAAGCCAAGAGAAAAAAGATTTACTTGATTTTTTAAGAAGCTGACAGTGTTTTGTGTAAAAACACTATTTGCTCAGATTACAGGAAGTAATATTTTCAGATGTGACTATTGCCTTTAATCAGCCTTTTTGCAAGAGAGGGGAAGAGCCACGTTTGCCACAGCAATAAAAACCCCTTAAAAGTCCTGATTATTTAAATTAAAAAAGGGGATTTACATCCCCTTTCTTTTTGTAAAAGCCTTCCTCAAAACTTCTACCAAAAGCCACCTCAATATCATCACTATTGCAGGCTTAAGCTATGTGCATAAAGTCTGTTTCTGTAAGCGTCTGACCTTCCTCGTCACGCAGTACACAGAGCTTTACGCCTCCTCTCACAGCTATTAAATATATAGCACTTTCCGTGCCAAAATTTTAACCGGACATAATATTTTTAATTATTTGATAATATAGAATTTTTTCCTGACTCTCTTTTTCAAATCTTTCTACTGCCAAAAAAACAGACAGTTTTATGCCTAAAATTTTGGCATGCCAAAAAAACGGGCAATCGTTATTGTGAGGAAATTCATTTCACTGTTTCACTTATCTCCACAAGCAAATTGCCGTCGGTCAGGTCCATAAGTGAGCGTTGAAGGCTACTTACATGTTCCTTAGGCAAGTACAGCTCAAATGTGGCATCGGCAGCAAACTCTTCTTTCAATATCTTTGTTTCAAATTGAGGAAGTAAGCGACGAAGATTTTCAATGTGTGAGTACCCGATAACAACGTGCAAAATCGCCGGTTCGATGCGTTCACAAGTGGGAATACTGAGCAAATTTTCTTGAACTGCGCCTTGATAAGCACGCACAAGACCGCCCGTTCCAAGCTTTGTACCGCCAAAGTAGCGAGTAACCACGCAAACTAATTCACCTACATTGCTATGTTGCAAGACAGTAAGCATGGGGCGCCCTGCTGTTCCGTGTGGCTCTCCATCGTCGGAAAATCCTACTCGTGCTGTATCGCCTGGAGGTCCAGCGGCAAAAGCCCAGCAATTATGTGTTGCATCAGAAAATTCTTTTTTAATGTGCTCCACAAAAGCTCTCGCCTTTTCTGTTGTATTGGCATGTCCTGTTGAACACAAAAAAAGGCTACCTTTTATACTTTGCTCGGTGCGGTGCATTTGCACACCGCACTCAAGCTCATTAAGTTTTGGTATAAGGTAACGTCCTGAAGAAACAGACATGCAAGTGAGTGTAAATTTTATCTTTACAAGCGATTAAAATATAAGCCACAAAGCACAAAGCAAAGCTACATTAGCACAAGCTGTTATGCGTACAAGCTTTTCCAGCGCAAGTATTTTTTTCGGCGTCCAAGGATTGCATTCCTTAGCTCCAAGACACACTTCTTCTTGTGGGGCCTGAGCATTTGCAGCTTTTCCACATAATCCGGCACGCATAAGCCATGCTACAGCTGCCATACTGCGACCGGCATTGGCGTCTTGAACATTTTTAGCTTGTTTTGCAATGTTGACAAAGCCCGGCCATGTGCCACCTTGATTGTAATGGCTTTGAGTGAAAAAATTAACCAACCACAACAAAAACACTGCAATCCATGAAGGGATATATTCGAGCACATATTTTGCGCAAGCAGCTCCAAACTTTGGCGCCCAAAGCTCATGGGCAATACACACAACTTTGTAAATCCAAAGCAATACCAAACCGCAAGTTACGCTGTGCATAAAACCGACTGTGAACCAAAATAGCGGTGCAACCACATCAGAGGGAATACGTGCAGCAAGGCGTTTAGCCAAGGCGTTGCGCATGGCATCTTTATCAAGATTCACAGTTTCTTCATCCACAATTCGAGCCAGCGCATATTGCGCCTCTCCACGGCCTGCATTTTCCACTTCACGGAAAACTTCTCTATGCGGACGCACCAAAGCACCGGTGTTCAAGCCTAAATAAATGAAATATACTAGTAAAATATAACCTATGCAAGGAATCAAGGTCAAAAGCGACCAAAGCACGCCAACAACTACAGCCAAAACCACCATGCAAAAAACACCGATGAGTTTTTGGTCAAGAGAATTATCTTCTTGTCCTTTATTTTTTGTAATAAGCCAAGAACCCACACATTCTGCTTTTTTCACAAGACAGCGCACAAACCATAGTGGAAAACGCAAACGACGTAGCCTATCGCCAAAGAAATAATCCAAACAAAAAGCAATGACTAAAACAAGTAGGGCACATAGTATGTCCATAATCTCCTCTCCTTATTATTACATAACAATATTTATATCCAAGCATCCAAAAGACCGCACTGCCCCAATGCACTATAAAGCACGATGCCCACCGATGTTGCAAGGTTGAGCGAGCGCATTTGTGGACGCATGGGTATGCGTAAACCCACATGCTTTTGAGCTAAAATTTCTTGTGGCAAACCACGAGTTTCCGGCCCAAAAACAAAGCTGTCATCTTGGCTAAAAGTCAAACGATGTAAGGGGTCGCCCCCCTTGGACGAAGTCATGACAAGCCTTCTGCCTTGTCCATCGTTAGCTAAATAGCTTGCAAAGTCATCCCAAACACATACCTTGGCATGCTCCCAATAGTCAAGACCGGCGCGCTTTAAATATTTATCCTCGACGGAAAATCCCAGAGGTTTTATGAGATGTAGTTCTGTATCGGTCACCGCACACAGTCGCACAGTACTTCCTGTGTTTTGCGGTATTTCCGGCTCGAAAAGAACAATATGCATATGTTTATCCTTTAAGTGAGCGACAAGCCCAAGCTCTTTTTGAACAGACTTAAGAAATTATTTTTTAACAAGCTATTTAGCCAAGTTTGTTTTTTACAGGGCTTAAACTCACAAAAAAAGCGGAACCTTCCATAAGAAAGCTCCGCATAAAATCACACTGCAAGCAAAAACTATACGCAACCAGTAGGTTTGGGAAGTCCTGCCATCTTACATGCACCCTTACCAGGGCCGGAAGGGAAGAGTTCGTAAACTTCTTTCAACTTGTAGCCAGTGTTCTTGGAAAGGATACGCACCATGGGGGCAATGCCGTTCTTCTTGTAATAGTCTTGCAAGAAGTCAAGAATTTTTTGGTGGTCAGCATTGATATCGGTAATCCCTTCGGATTCTTTTACAAATTCCATCCATTCAGGGCACCAGTCATCAAAACGAAGTAAAAAGCCATCTTCATCCACTTCAAAACTTTTGCCCTTATAAGTAATTTCAGCCATTCTTGTCCTCCTTGGACAGTTTCATCATTAAATCCCAACAGTCATTGCAGTTGGTATCCCCAAATACTCATGTATATAACAAGAGTAAAAAACCTCTACAAAATTTTCGTTATGAGTGTTTTTGCACTCTGTCTGAAGGTATAATTGCCACAATCTTTTGAAAATGGCAAGCTGCTAGCAAAACTTTTTTTCATTTATTTTAAACTTTTTTTTCGTTTTACTTATCAGCATGTTAGGAAGTGATATTTGTATTGTAATACAACAAATTGTGTTCTTGCTTAAGTAAAGTAATAAGTGCGCTTTCATTTTCCGGCGAAGACAAGGGGCGAATACGGATAAATATTTGCCGTAAATCCTTAGAATGTTCGTGGTCAGACAAAATCGATAAAATGTTTGCCTTTTGGTTTGCCAAAGTTTCAAGAACAGGTCGCAACGTACCCACCTCATCAGGAAGCTCAAAAGCAAGCAGCAAGCCACTTTGTCGTGCACCCATAAGACTAATAAGCACTCTAAAAATATCATTGTCTGAAATAATGCCCACAAGCTTATCATTTACCGTCACAGGAAAGCCACCAAAACCCTTTTCTTCCATTATGAGAGCGGCGTTTTCTACGGAATCTTCCGGTTTGACGCAAATTGGGGCAATGGTCATAATAGTTTTCAGCTTAAGCTCGGAAAGCAAATACAAAAGTTCGCGTGCATCTAATGTAGTTGCGCTTGAGGGCGTAGCGGATTTTATGTCACGATCCGAGACGATCCCCACCACATGCATCTGATCATCTACCACCGGTAACTGCTTAATATTATGATCTTTCATTAGCTTAGTAGCTTTAACAACAGAAGTTTCGGGAGTGGCAGTAACAACTTCCTTAGTCATCCAATCTTTAATGAGCATAATTTTTCCCCTATAATTCCGTATACATTTCTACTGAATACGTTTTTGACAGTCAATACGCATTGCCATAAGCATTTTTTTGACTATATACTGACTAGACATTATCTTCAAGTAGCAAAACGAGCATTTAAATTTTTTTTAAGAAGGTGACATTTTATGCAACTTTATTGTGATTGCGCTGCCGGAGCAAGCGGCGATATGTTCCTAGGTGCGCTCTGCCATCTTGGTGTAGATTTCTTACCCTTGCAAAATGCATTGGAAAGAGCAGGCATACAATGCACGGTGAAAACGTGGCAAGAACATCGCGCTGCCGGAGCCGGCTTTCGAGCAGATGTCACATGGCCAAGCGAGCAACCATTGCGCCACCCCCATGACATTGCGGAAATTTTTAATCGGGTAGATGTTTGCGAAACTGTTCGCACAAAAGCCCTCGCCATATTGGAAGCCTTAACATTGGCCGAAGCCTATGCCCACGGCATCCCTCCAGAAGAAGTACACTTTCATGAAGTGGGCGCCATTGACACCGTGGTCGATATTCTCGGCACTGTTTGGGCGCTTAACGAGCTTGGCGTAACGAGCATACACGCATCCCCCCTGCCGTGGTTCAGCGGCACCATAGAATGTGAACATGGCATAATTCCTTTGCCGGCTCCGGCCACAGCTTTTCTCTTGGAAAATAAACCCCTCCAAAACTCTTGGCCAAGCCTTGCTCAAAGTGAAATGATCACCCCCACCGGCGCAGCTCTTGTGCATGTACTTTGCGAAAATTTCCATAATTCCCCACAAGGTAAAATTATAAAAATGGGCACAGGCTATGGATCCCGTCCGTCGCCTGCCGGTTTGCGTTTATGGCTTATGGAAGAAAATCAAGAATTTGAAAAAGAATATATCTGTCAATTAGAAAGCCACCTTGACCACTTGACCGGCGAAGAAATCGGCGCTGCAATTCACAGCCTTAGTCTTCTGCCACAAGTTTTGGATGTATTATGGCTTTCCGGTATTGGCAAAAAAAATCGGCCGCTTGGCCTATTGCGTGTTTTATGCTTACCGCAACATGCACAAGAGGTAGAGAAAGCTTTTTACACACACACGCACACCCTTGGCATTCGTCACAGCTTGCTTGAACGTAGTATGCTTGAGCGTAGTTCCATCACGCATACACACCCAGCACATGACTTAGCACATAATGATGAGCATATAGCACATAAAAAATATATTCTTGACGGCGCTGCATGGCTTCGCCCCGAAGCGGATGCGCTCATGGAGAAAGCACAAAACAATGGCGTTGGCATGCCTGCTTTGCGCATCAAAAAACTCTCTGACGCCGCACTTAATGCGCCAACGAAAAACAGTGAACGCTGATTTTTCCGACTCACTTGTCTTTGCGCTTTGTTTTGCGCTTGCCGCCGGTGCCGGAGCACTTTTACGTTATGTGCTCAGCACCGGCTTGCAAAAAATATATGGTAAAACATTTCCTCTAGGGCTTTTTGTGGTCAATGTTTTGGGTTGCTTTGGCTTTGGTGCATTCGTAGAGCTAACAAAAAACATACAAAGCGACATTTTTATTTTCTCGGAAAATTTGAAAATAATAATTTTCACTGCTTTTTTTGGCTCCTTCACTACATTTTCTACACTTATTTTTGAGGCGGATATTTTCTTAAAAAACAAGAAATATCTTCAACTTAGCATACATTTATTCGGTCAAATCGCCGTAGGATTTATGGCATTTGCGAGCGCCAAGTTTATTTTTTTTCAAATTTAATATTGACAGTCATTGTCAAAGTCATTATATTGTATTTAGTCGTCACTGAAAAAGTCATTAACATTTAAAATAAAAATTTTTTCAGTCAAAACAAGCAAGTAAACATGTCGGAAATAAGGGCATGAAATGCACTTTTCCGGCATGTTTACGACGTTAAATACGATTTTTCTGTGACGACTAACAAAATTTGAGCGCAAGCGAAAATTTTGCGCCACGAAAAATAAGCCGCAATTCACTTGCGGCGGCCCCGAAGGGGCATTTGGAGTGAGCGTGCCTTTCTGAAAAAAGCATGAAAATGCGTTTTTCAGCTTCGTCTATATAATGAAGAGAAAAAAGACCACAAGGAGTGAGCTATGTCTAAAAAATTTAAAAAA
>CAYJJP010000097.1:0-7544 GCA_964370525.1 uncultured Desulfovibrionaceae bacterium
AAAAATTCGCGTGAAAGTTTTTTGGAAAAGGGGTCTGGGGGAAGAACTTTTTGTTCACAAAAGGTTTTCCCCCAGAAAAATAATAAATCAGTGCATCCCTATAAAAACAAATAAAAAAAGCCAAGACGCCATGCATTAAACATGCAAAGCAACTTGGCTTTTATCGTTGTATAATCAGTTAGTAATTTTCAGTATAAGCAAGTCCATAATGTGAATGCCACTGCTTTACCAATTCTTTAGCTTCTTTTATTTCCTTGCTACTCATTTCTTTAGCAACTTCCTCACGACTTTCTTCGGCGTTGCTCACATTTTTACGCGCTGCCATGTCAAGATATGCCCAAGCTTTAACATTATCAGGCTTTCCCCTATCTTTGTCAGCATAAAGCAAACCCAAAAGATATTGTCCGGTTTCGTCAAAGCCTTCGGCGGCTTCCGTTGCATATTCAAAAGCTTTTTGCAAATCCTGCTCCGCCGCTGCGCCTTCGTAATGATATAAACTCAGCAATGCTTTTCCAAGGGATTCATCCTTGGCAGCAGCTTTCTTGGCAAGCTCAAGAGCCTTTTCATTGTTTTCCGGACCAATATCACCGTCATAGTGAATCCAGCTCATAACAGCATAGGCCAAACCAATATCTTCCTTGGCGGCTTTTTCCGCAAGCTCAAAGGCATATTTAGGGTTAGATTCTACGCCATCAGCAGTGCAATAGAAAAGAGCTAGCAAAGCCATAGCTTCGGCATCTCCAACTTCGACACCTCGCTTGGCAGCACGCACAGCTTTTTCCACGTCACGCGTAATGCCTAGCATCTCTCCACGAAATATAAAAAAGGCATAACCGGATGCATATTCGGCATCTTCCTCTGCCGCTTGTTCAAGCAATTTAATGCCGGCTTGCGGATCAAAATAATCAGGCTCTGTAATATAAAAATATCCAAGCAAAGCCTTGGCATCAGTATTACCCTTGTCTACGGCTTTTTTAAGCCAATACAAGGACTTTAACAAATCCTTGGGCGCGGATTCACCCTCCCAATAGGAAAGCCCCAAAAACGCTTGCATTTCGGCATTTCCTTTGACAGCGACAGAATAAGCCTTTCTGGCATCGCCTGTGAGGTCATCGCCGCTCATCTCATCACTGGTAACCTCAACATCCTCGTTTGATTCACTACCTTCCGGTTTTGGGTTTGTAACCCTATCACGAAGCGAACGCTTCTTCTTATTTTCTGCTACATGTGGTGAAGGAATATCTTCGCCGCCCACAATTTTCGGCTCAACGCCCACAGAACGCATAAAGGCAATGGCAGCACGCGCGGTAAGGGCAGCATTAACATGCGAACCTTCACCTTCTTCCGTAGAAACCCAAGTATTTATGCCTACCACATGCCCACGACTATTAATAAGCGGCCCACCGCTATTGCCTTTAGCAATATTGGCTGAGTGCAGAATGCTTTCCATTTCCGTACTTGTAGTAATAAAAGCATTAACAATACCCTCGGTGGTGATGACCGGAGGAAAAGCATCGCTATCTCCGCTCACCAAAGCATCTATGCTCTTGTCAAATTGAGTGTAAGCTGAAGGAAATCCCCACGCACTCACCCTTTCGGATCTGTTCAAAGCAAGATTAAAGCTTAGGACGGGAAGAGCAACGGGAGGGTTAAATCGCAATACGGCAAAATCATCCACGTCATTATCTACCATCTTGATAAGCTTAGCTTTTACTGCCGAAAAGTTTTTTCCGGAGACATAAAAATTAGTACCGCCGTCAACCACATGTCCATTTGTTAAAATATATCCATCACCTACCACAAAACCTGTGCCCATACTTATGTCATCATTGTCGTCAGTCCAAAAAATAAAAACCGTACTTTCTTCCATGGTTTTCGTTATTTTAAAACGACGATCTTCCGCTTCACGAATGATACCGTCAAAGCCATCACCCTTGGCATGAGCTAAAGAAAACTCTGATAAAGTAAAAACTTGCACAAAAACACATAGGAAGAGAATTGAGCGAACCAGCATTCCTACTGTCCTATTTTTTGAAAACACTTTCATTAATGCACCTCATTATTATATATTTTCATATAGCTACCAAATTTTACATACTTTTTCAATGAAAAAATATATAAGTTATTTTCTTGAAACTCAATTTTTCTTTATTTACATGCAGTTAGCAAATTTCATCTTTTTTTAGGGTTATTGCTTTTTTGAGAGAATCAATGTATAGAAAATGATATTTAATTTCTAAAAACAAAGCAAAAGCGAATACTTTATTGCCAATAAAACCAAAGCATTATTCAAAAATTTCAGTAAATTACAATTTTATGCATCGCATATTTATGGCGATATGCTTAGGAGATTTATATGTTTACGCAACTTAAAAACATTTTCCCCGGTATTTCTGCTGAAAGTTTTTGTCAAAATGTTCTAAATACTCTTCCTATTGCCTTAAGTTGCTGGACCATCGATGGTCTGCCGGTGTATTGTACCAATACTTTTTTAGAACTTTTCAATGTTCAAGATTTAGATGAATATGTTCGAAAATATAGCAAGTTTTCTCCATCTCTGCAGCCATGCGGAACAAAGTCATCTGAACTTGGCAGAAAACATTTGCAAACGGCTTTTCGTGAAGGGGAATGCCGCTTTATTTGGACGCATCTTAACAAAGAAGGCGAAGCTTTTCTTGTAGAATATATGCTCGTGCGCATGACCCACGACGGGCGAGATGTTGTCATATCATACTACACTGACTTACAAAAGGCTTTCTATGAGTTACACGAAAAAGTTAGAGCACAAGAGCGCTTTGAATCCATTCTTGATGCTGCGCCCATGAGCGTCAATATTTGGAGCAAAGACAATGAGGTGCTTGATTGCAACCTAGCCACCCTTGAACTATATGGCTTTGCCGATAAAAAAAGCTTTAAGCGAGATCCCTTTGGCATAAACCCAGAATTTCAACCCAATGGACGATGCTCCGTTGAACTTGGGCTTGAACACCTTGCAAAAACCTTTGAAGAAGGTCAGCAACAATTTGAATGGGAATTTGTTAACTTAAAAGGGGAAAAAATTCCGGCGGATGTCATATTAACGGTAGTAAAGCTCAACGGTGAAGATGTCGTTATTGAATACACACGCGATTTACGCAGCATCCGTGAAACAGAAGCATTGGCGCAAGAAGCTGAAGAGCGCATGCGTATTATGTTTGACTCCATGCCGCTTTGTGCAAGCTTTTGGGATAATAACTTTAATATTATTGATTGCAACTTATCGGCCCCAAAGCTTTTTGATCTTGAAAGCAAGGAAGCCTACTTAGAAAAATTTCTACAGCTTTCCACAGAAAGGCAAGCTGACGGCCGAACAACGCAAGAATGGATTGAAGATAAATTGCCTTGGACTCTGGAGCATGGCTATAGTCGTTTTGAATGGTTACATAAAAATTTGAGCGGCGAAATCATCCCTACCGAAATCACTCTTGTGCGTGTGCTTTACCGCGGCGAATACCATATTATGGGCTATACGAGAGATTTGCGTGAATTTAAGGCCATGGAAAAAAAAGCTACTCTTGTGGAAGAGCGCAACGCCATTGTGACCGAAAATGTACCGCTTTGCATTATGTTTTGGAACGAAGCCGGTGAAATGATTGATTGTAATAAAGAGGTTTTGCGCATTTTCCAGTTTGACTCCAAAGAAGAATACATCAAGAACCTCTACAATACCTCACCACTTTACCAACCTGATGGCAGAAATTCCAAGGATACCGTGAAGTCTAACCACATAGAAGTTCTTAAAAAAGGTTTTATGCGTTTTGAGTGGCTACATTGCACGCTTGCAGGTGACCTTATTCCCATGGAAATTTATCTTGTGCGCTCAGTTCTTGACGGTAAAACTGTTGTTGTTTCCTATGCCAAGGACTTACGCGAGTTAAAAGCCACCGAGGAACTCGTCAAGGAAGCGGAATTGCGTAATACAATTATGCTTGATTCATTACCCATGTGCGTGAATTTTTGGGACGAAAATTTCCGCCTTATTTATACCAATTTAGAAGCTGTTAATATTTTTGGATTTAGCGATAAAGAAGACTATTTAACAAATTTTTATAAAACTGCACCTGAGCTACAACCAAACGGAGTGAAAACAAAAGATTTGATGCTACAAATACTTGACGATGGTTATAGTAAGGGCATTGCCAGAAATGAATTGCTTTGCCAACACGCTGTAACCCTTGAGCCAATTCCTGTTGATGCCATAATCATGCGAACTTCCTATCAGGGAAAGCGTGGAATAATAGGTTATATCAAAGACTTAAGAGAACAAAAAGCCATATTGCAAGAGCTTGCCGAAAATGAGCAAGAATTGCGTGCTGCCAAGGAAGTAGCAGAACAAGGCACTAAGGCAAAGAGTGAATTTTTAGCCAATATGAGCCATGAAATTCGTACGCCCATGAACGGTATACTAGGTTTGCTGCATCTTTTAGAACAAACGAGTATGAGCGAAATTCAAGAAAGTTATGTGCAAAAAAGTATTTTTTCTGCCAAGAATCTTATGCGTATCATTAATGATATCCTTGATTTCTCAAAAATCGAGGCAGGAAAATTGCACATGGAATCCTGCCCCTTTACACTAGGCACCATTTGCCAAGAAGTTCTTGACCTTTACGCAAATGTTAGTGTCGAAAAAGGCTTAACGCTTAACGTGAACGCCGGCGATTGTGCCAATATGCAAGTGCTGGGGGATGCTCTACGTTTAAAACAAGTGCTTTTTAATCTAGTAAGTAATGCTATTAAATTCACCCGTTCGGGCACGGTGTCCCTAGACGTAGAAAGTAGCATACGCAATGAAAGTGAACTATTTTGCCAATTTGCAGTCCGAGATACAGGCATAGGCTTAAGCCCCGAGCAAGTGGGAAGACTGTTTTCAGCTTTTTCACAAGCAGACAGCTCCGTAACTCGTAAGTTTGGCGGTACCGGCCTTGGCCTAGTGATTTCTCGCAGTATCATAACCATGATGCGTGGAAATATTTGGGTAGAAAGCGAGCTTCATGTAGGTTCGACCTTTTACTGCACAGCTATTTTTGAAATTGACTTTACAGCCAACGATTCTGACACCATGGAAGAAATACTCACAGAAGCACAAGATGAGCCATTGGCCCTCGGACATCTCCTCTTAGCAGAGGATAACGAGATCAACCAACTTGTGGCGCAAGAAATATTGCAAGCTGTAGGCTATACGTTGGACATAGCCGAAAACGGTGAAGAAGCGCTTAAGATGCTAAAACAAAAAAGCTATGACCTTGTATTAATGGATATTCAAATGCCCATTATGGATGGCTACACCGCCACCGAAAAAATACGCGAGCAAGCTGAATTTAACAATATGCCCATTGTTGCCATGTCCGCCCATGCCATGAAGGGCGACAAAGAAATCAGCATATCTTATGGCATGAATGATCATGTCACAAAACCAATTGTACCGGAAGTTCTCTACAAAACATTACATTTTTGGATTTCCCAAAGCAGGGCGAAGGCTAAAAAGTCATAAGATATTTTCGTTATAGTTATAAATTCTTACTGACAAATAAACATTCATTATTTGTCAGTAAGAATTTATAAATCTTGTATACTTTGCCAATCTTTCTTTACAGCCTGGTAGCCTATTTTTGACAAAGCGCTGACCATTTGCTGTACTGAGCGTGTGTCAGATATTTCAAATTGACCGGCATCTCCACCTTCAGTCACCCGTCCGCCTACCAGAGTTGAAACACCTGCTGAAACACGAGTGACACCAAGAGGAACCACATGATCTCGCATACGTGCACTTTCACGGCTGGAAACAGTTATGCCAACTCTTGGCAAAAAGCAGCGTATGGCAGTAATATATTGCACAAAATGCCTATCATCCACCGCATGTGGAACGTCAAAGTTCCCTTCGTGTGGGCACATACGCGGAACAGAAATACCCACTTCAACACCTTGTTGTTGCTTTTGAAGCCAGTACGCATGTAATCCGGCACAAAATCCATCATTTTCCAAAGCATTTAACCCCAGCAACGCCCCCACATTAACACTATACATACCACCTTGCACAGCTCTTGTGGGCGCTTCAAGTCGATAAGCATAATCGCGCTTCGGGCCGGCCGGGTGCAACCAAGCATACAATTCTTCGTCGTAGGTTTCTTGAAAAAGCGTCATACTGTCCACTCCGTGTTTCACAAGCATGGCGTATTCTTCAACACTCATGGCATATACTTCTACACCAACGGAAGCAAAGTGGGGTTTTATACTTTGTGCAATGTGTGCAATATACTGCGGAGATGCAATTTTACGAGCTTCACCGGTCAGCAGAAGAATATGCCCAAGGCCGCTTGCAGCTATGGAAAGAGCTTCAGCCTCAGCTTCATCATTGGACAAATGGCGTCGAGTTTGTGTATTTTTTGCATTAAAGCCGCAATATCTGCATTGATTGGTGCAATGGTCAGAAAGATAGAGCGGCGTAAAAAGCTGTACAGCACGCCCAAAATGCTTACGAGTTTCCCTTTGCGCACGTCTTGCCATGCGCTCAAGAAAAGGCGTGGCCAGCGGCGAAAGTAAGAGTAAAAAATCTTCTAAACTCAAATGTTCACGTTCTATAGCAGCATTTATTTTTTGCGGTGTTGCACTTCTCAGAATTCGCTCTCGGCGCTCCAAAGGCCATTGTGCTAAAGTTTCAGAAAAATTTTGCATGTTTTGACCTTATTCATCCAGAAAACCGGTCAGAGGTGAAGACGCAACCCCCCTACCCGAAACTTCAGCGCCAAGACCGGCACAATAGGCTTCTCGCCCTGCTCGCACAGCTGCAGCAAAGGCGCGTGCCATGCCAATGGGATCGTCAGCAGAAGCTATGGCAGTATTCACCAAACATGCAGCGGCTCCCATTTCCATACACTCGCACGCCTCTGAAGGTTTGCCAATGCCCGCATCAACTATGATGGGCAGTGCTATTTCTTCAATTAAAATACTAATCATTTCCTTGGTACGCACACCTCTATTGCTGCCAATGGGCGCTCCAAGCGGCATAACCGCCGCTGCTCCGGCATCAACCAAGGAACGAGCCACATACAAATCAGGATTCATATATGGCAAAACGACAAAATCTTCCTTTGCCAATATTTCAGTGGCCTTAGCTGTTTCATAACCATCGGGCAAAAGATAACGTGTATCGCTGATAACTTCTATTTTGATCCAATTTCCACAGCCGGCTGCCTTGGCAAGGCGTGCAAGGCGCACAGCTTCTTGGGCGGTGCGTGCGCCGGAAGTATTGGGTAACAACTTCATATCTTTAGGAATATGCGACATAATTCCGGCATGTTCGGAAGAACTTGGCGAATGAATATCTACCCGCCGAAGCGCAACAGTTATAACATTGGAAGCAGAGGCAGCACACACATCAGGAATAAGCGCATCTGCACCATATTTACCAGTACCGATAAATAAACGACTACTCAAAACTTCGCCGCCAAGGGTAAAGTCATGCACACTCATTAACCACCTCCCACAAAATGTAAAACTTCTAAACT
>CAYJJP010000098.1:0-7439 GCA_964370525.1 uncultured Desulfovibrionaceae bacterium
GAATGGGAAGATGGGGTTTATTGGACGGTTACATGGTTCCATTTTTACCGCTTATTTCTTAATAAGCCCCAGGTTTATAAAAGCCTCTTTTGGCACTTCAAATAAGAGCGCAGTTTCCGTGTCAGGATAGTGAATCATATTAATGAAATAGGCATTATTTGCCATAATAAATTCCATTTTAAAACCCCAATCTTGAAGAAAACTTTTTTTAAGTATTAAATCAAATTTCTTAACATTTTTTAGGGCAATGTGGTCTGCAAATCGCCATGCATCCACTTTGAGCAATGAAGTGAGGTTTTTATGTATTTCTTTAGGCAACTTCACAGGGTAAAGCTGTGCATCACTTTCTCTTGGTTTATAATCTTGCAAAAGGTTAAGCGTATCCAGTGCTTTTATTTCATCTTTCTTGTCTGTCACACTATACTGTCGCATAAATTTCCATCTTACTACACCTAAAACTTTATTGAGATGTGTTGCAATATAGTCTGCTTCATCTTCTTTATCCCAGTCATTAATCATTTTTGCTTCTTCTAAAGCCTTCTTAAATCTTTTTGCTGCTTCTTCCTTGCTTGGATCCTCATTTCGTGCTACAAGTCTAAACTTATGCACAGATTGCGCCACATTTGTTTTTCCTAAAGCCAGATATTTATTGCCAATTTTTTTTGCAAGGGCGTACATAGGCATGACATAGTGTGGGCTTATGCCATAGCTTGATGTTTTTTTCGTTTTTTTGGAATACACCTTGAGATAGGTGTTATTGTCATCTCCTTCCATGAAAGTTATAGAAACATATTTTGTAGTCAGTTCAAAATATGTAAAAATCATACCAGCATAGCTTTGCACCATATGCACCTTGGCATCTTTTGCTATTTCCAAAAATGTCGCTTTATCCTCTGCGTCCAAGGTCATGGCAATGTCAGCAAAAAATAATTTCTCATTTTCTTTCAATGCTTCTGTCAAGATGTTGTCCTTAGCTTGAGCCAAATGAGCATGTGATAAGAAGCCTTGAGAAAAAAACACAAAAAAAATAATAATACCATAGCGTACAACTTTCATTTTTCCTCCTTAAAATGCTTACTGTTGCATTTTTTAGTCCGTTGCACCGTATTTTTTTAATAAATTAATAAGTTCCGGGTTTCCTGTTTCATTTGCATACATAAGCGCAGTATTGCCATTGTTATCTCTTTGATTTACATTAGCACCGTTTTCAAGGAGAACCTTTACGCTTACTGTTAAATTATTGGCAGCAGCAATCATCATTGCGGTTAAGCCGCTATCAGGCATACCTATATCCTTTTGTGCCCCATGTTTCATGAGGTATTTCATAATTCCGGTTCTGGTTTTCGCGGCTGCCAGCATAAGTGCTGTGGTTCCTTTGCTATTTTTGGCATTAATATCGCCACCTTGGTCAATGTATCTTACTACTGTTGCCGGAACTCCCTGATAGGCAGCCTCGGTAAATTCATCAACGCTTATTTTAGCCGTGCTACTTGCTGTGGGCTGTGGGCTTGGCAATTCAGAACCACCACAAGCAGTGAGCATAAAAAGACACAAAACGCTTAAAAGAACAGTACGTTTTCTCATAAGATTTTCCTTTATTTATGGTTATACATTGTAAGGGCAACGTTGATTAAATGCCTTTTTGCCCTCTAACAGCCTGCCTCACTATTGTGCACCATATCGCTTCACAAGCCGTATCATGTCTGCATTTCTTGATCTTTTTGCAAGTTTCAATGGAGTATCTCCTCTGCCCATAATATTTGCATCGGCGCCATTGTCCAAAAAAATACGCACAATTTTGGCAAGCGCCTTGGGATCTACATTAGAATTACCCATAAATTGACCTGGGGAGGCAGCTTCAAGGTCTGCAAAGCGGGCAAGGACAGAAAGTAAGGGCGTATACCCTCTCTTGTCTCGTGCGTCTATGTGTGCATTAAATTGTACCAACAATTCCACAAGCTTAGGATTGCCCCACATAACGGCATAATCCAGAGCTGTGGTACCGTTATGGTTTTTGGCATTGACATTGATACCGCTTTCCAAAAGAAATTTGGCATTGTGCAGATTAGTAAATTTTACTCCGCATATTTCCAGAAGAATAGTATTCCCTCGATTATTAAGCACATTGACGCTAGCTCCCCGTCGCAGGAGTAAATGCATAATATGACTTGGGCTAGTATTTCTGTCAAAATCCATAAGTCTGGCAGCATAAGTGAGTGCTGTATTACCGCCTTTGTCTTTGGCATTCACATTGCTTTTGCGCGATAAAAGAAATTCAACCATACGCCCACGTTTGTGCTGTATGGCAGCCATGAGCGCAGTCTTTCTATTTTTATCTGTGGTATTAATCCCATAGCCTCTGTTATCAAGGAAATTTTTGACTGCTGAGATATTTCCCTTGGCGGCCGCATCCACGAGGGCATTGGCAAAAGCCTCTGTTGTTACGAACAAGGAAAGGCAGAAAGTAAGAATGAGTATATTTTTTTTCATACTAAGTCCTAAATATATGTATCCTTTGAGCTAAGCAAAGGAAAAAAAAGAAAATTTGTGTCGCCCTTGATATATGGATGTCATATATACGCTGTTTGCTATGAAAGTGAAGCCTTTATACTTGACTTCACATTCATGGCAAACATGTTTTGTTTTAGCGAGTAATCATTTCGCCTATATGCGCATTACCACTGACGTGACCGAGATGTGGGCATATATTCGGGAGTCAATTGCCCATCAATATTCAAAATATCGTGCATGGAAACATTACCTTGCCCAAGGCGTAGTTTAGTGCGGTTCATACCTCCACGGTTATTGCGGCAAGTGGCATATAAAACATGATCACGCACCTTGGCATCAACGCACGTTCTCAGGTAAGAGCCGCGGCGTAGCGCTCTGAGTGTGTCGGCCTCGGCAAAGTCAATGCCTGTGAAGCTTACCGTGCTCAGTGCAACCAACATCAATAACAATTTTTTCATAAATCCTCCTTTTTTTCATAAAGCATGTGTATTTCATGGTTTAATAAATTACATCATAAATCTTCCACATATCCTGCCCTATCTCTTTGCCCACCAAGAACCATTGGCGCAATATGCCACTAAGAGTGTTTTGTATACTAAGTACTTCCCAAAACTCGCTTTCCTCGTTAGCGACCAAAAAATCTATTTAATCAACGTTTGCTTAATAATTTATTGAAAAACATATACTCCGTTGTTGTCGCGAAACCTTTGTTCGAAAAAACGAACTTTTTTGCTAGTGGTCCAATGGTCTTTGCCTATAAAAGAAAAATTTTTGTTCTCAACAATATGGTAGCTTCTATCATTCGCTCTATTACTGCCACTCCATCTTTTGCCGTCTGAAGCCACCGCATAAAGATAAAATATCGTATTCTTGGAATTATAACCGATAGTTCTGCGTGAAAATGCTCTAATGTGTTGCCATCCCCTTGTAATCCAATTTCCAGAAGAGGTTTTATAACGTACCGCCACTGAAACTTGTCTATGATAACGATTTACATAGGTTACTCGTTTAGCCTCGGCACTTTCTGCCACTACCATATCCACCATCATGGAGCTAACGCACAATGCTAGCATCATGCCTAAAATAAAAACTCTACGTTTCATAACACACCTCCAATGTTTACGCATAATTAGCCGCTAAGTGAGGCCATGCTTGATTTAAGGTGCTCCCCCAAGCTGTCTCCTTATTTTTGTGTACACGCACCAAGATAAGTTCTTTAATACCATCACCATTTAAGTCCTTAAGATCGGTATAGATAAGCCCCCAAGTATATGGTACATGGCGGGAGAACCAGAGGTTTTTATGCTTTTCAGCGAACCAAATTGCTCAGTATAAGCTTTTATGAGGGATGAATACGCACCATAATTGATTTTTTGCGCATGAGCCGACGCATAGGTAAAGCTCAAAATGCAGACATAAAAATTTATATATGTAAGTTTTTTGCGCCACATAATTTCCTCCTATTTGTCAAGTGATAATGCATGAGACAACATGTCAAAAATGACATCAGCGGGCATAGCTTGACCGTCAACGACAAATATTGGTACGTTTTTTTTGGTAAATACCTTGTAAAAATTAGTAAGTTCTATGCTTGTGCCATCAGCAAAAGACATAACAAAGTTAGTGCCTTTGCGATCTAAAACAGCATCTTCTAAGGGGAAATTGAAGGTGAAACTGTCGCCGGCTTGGGGTTTGAATTTGTTTGTTGTTCCCATTTGGGGTTTATTTAATGCCATTTCTCGTCTTTTTATTGTAGGAGCAGGTTTTGCCCCTTTCGCTTTAATAAATGCCAATGTTTCTTGTTTTTTTCCTTTGTCAAGGCCACGAGAAGCGTATTCAAGAACGCTTTGTTTATCATTATTTATGGCATTAATATCAGCACCTTTTTCTAAAAGAAGCTTGACAATATCTAAGGAACCATTGTTTGCGGCATAAAAAAGAGCTGTGTTGCCGTCTTCTTTATTCTTGGTGTGAACGTCAGCTCCCTTGTCCAAAAGAAGCTTGACCACTTCTGCATTGCCGGCAATGGCCGCCGCCATAAGCACATTCAAGCCAAAACTTTGAAATTTTGGGTCAGCCCCCTTGGACAAAAGTAATTTGACCAACTCCACATTGCCATTGCTGGCAGCGTTCATAAGGGCAGT
The DNA here is from genome assembly GCA_964370525.1 of uncultured Desulfovibrionaceae bacterium. Lineage (GTDB taxonomy): Bacteria > Desulfobacterota > Desulfovibrionia > Desulfovibrionales > Desulfovibrionaceae > CAYJAD01. The sequence continues at coordinate 4,656 of CAYJJP010000098.1, forward strand.
GCGATTGTATGCACCCACAAGTTTAATGTCAGCACCTTGTGCAATGAGGTATTTTATCACTTCCATGCGGTCATTAAAAGCAGCCACACTCAGCGCTGTCCAGCCGCGCTTATTCTTGGCATTAACGTCTGCCCCTTGCGCCACAAGACTCTTAGTTTTTGCTAAGTCACCAGCATCTGCTGCCTTAAGGAGTGCTTCAGTAAATGCATCGGTCTGAATTGCTGTACTGGCATGACATTCTTTTTCCATAACTGCAGGGCTGAATGTGCAAAGATAAATAATGCTGGTCATAACTAAAGTAAGGTTTTTCATAATACTATCCTTTAGTGACTTTGTTTAACCGATTAATTTCTTCGGAGGGGAGGGTTCTGCCTCTCCACCCCGTCTGCGAGAGAAGGAGGATAATTCCCTTTGGAAAACCTTTCGCATTTTATTTTCAACAAGATAAAAATAAAACGAAATGAATTACGCTTTAAGCTAACATATTATATTGAAAGATATTTTAAAAAAATTTTCCAACAAAAATTTCTTTTGAACGATACTGCCACGCAAATGGCAGTACCCTTCATTCCTTTATTCGGTGGTATTATCTCACACGAGAGCAGTAAATTTTTGCCATTCTTTCAGGTTTTGCCCCACCACTTTTATTGGCTAATCTTTTGGCGTCATATTCACCGCCATAATTTCCAAGCCACCATGATTGCCCAGGTCCTGTTTGTACAAAAAAAAGACGCTTGCTTCCATAGCATTCCCCCCTTACTACACGAACTCTATTGGATCCTGTTTTATCCGATATCCATTTAAAGTTTTTATCCCGAGCCATTGACGAGGTTGACGTCATGGGCAAAAATAAAGTACACACTAAGCACAATCCTAGTAGTTTTTTCATAACAACTCCTTATTTTATTAAAAATGTAAATTATCTCAATAAAGTATCGTCGATTACTTTTTTTTTGTACTATTGTCTTTCGGGAAAATTCTCAAGCACCTTATAAGTAATGTTTTCGTTGGTGGCATCTATAACCTCAATTCTGGCGCCCCTATAGCCAATAACCGGTGTTTCTTTTATGTTATAGGTCACGTTATGGGTGTGAGATGTGTTGCCGGCAGACTTTTCCGTATACATGAACAAGACTTCGTCACCCTTGCGACCGGAGAAAAACAAGGTTTTTTGTATATCGCTGGTTTGTGGGTCTTTTAATTCTTGATGTTGGAAGGTGGAGCTTGTGCAATCTGTCATGCCATTTTCCATAACGCCACAAAGCTCACCGGGGTTTGCCGGGTCAACATAAAGACCTGTTATGGGCGAGCATGTTGCAACCCAGCCGCCTGTAAATACAGGCGCACCCGAGCCACCATCTATAGAATAGAATTTTTTCCCTTCCTTAATACCAACTTGAGGGTATTTTCCGGGGGGAACATCATAGCAACCAATGTCGGTAGTTTCTTGTAAGTTTAAGTAATGTGATACGGTTGTATCGCCTTGAATGAGCATTTCATCGCCAATAGACACAGTAGTCACTGTGTTTAGCTGTGGAAAGTCTGTTTGCTTAGTGGTTGGCGCATAGTTATACTGCATACTTGCAGTACCGCATCCCACCAAGAACAAAAATAGAGCAACTAAAGTTACTTTTCTTTTCATGGTTTCCTCTCTTGGTTGTAAAGTTGATAGTAAATGTTCCTTAAAAATACTCAATCATACAAAAAATTTATTTAAGGAAATGCTTATTATCTCCCTAAGAATTTTAAAACATATGCTCCGCTGTCACGGACAAAATCTTTGCGTAAAAACGAGCCTTCCGGGCACCCCGGCCGGTACTATTGCCTATAAATTCAAGTGAAATCATACTTGATTTAAGGAAACGCTGATTACTCTGCGTTTCCACATTCTTAGTAGTCAGTCAGCTTGTTCAGCAATTAATTATGAACCTTATAAGGATGTTAGCACTTACCGCATGGTGTAATGGGTCGCGGACCCTCAGACAACTTATGAGTGTTTTCAAAACTATCGCAAGCACAAACCTTGCAGCTGCCCCAACCGGCTTTAGCTGTGTGGAGCATAAACGGCGCAATTAAGAGTGCGGTCCCGAACACAAAAGCACTAATTGTCAACAATTTTTTTCATACAGCACCTCACAAATGTTTGAGTTTAAGAAAACGCTCCAATGAAGGCAGGCGCACTCATGTGAGGAAGGTAACACCTGCCTTGCATTTAATGGTTATTTGCCTTTTTCAATTCCATCAAAAGATGGGCCGCCTTCTTCATTTTTGTCTTTGCCCAAGCTATAGGTGTCAGCAGTCACATCATAAGCGGCAAATGCCATGGGAACGGACAAAAGCATTGCAAAAACGCATAAAAATCCAAAAAACTTTTTCATATTTCCTCCAATTTTTTATGCGCACAATTATAAAAAATAGCGCATAGGTTTATAAAATCACATAATTGCAAAAACGTGCCCTTTGCATGTTTGCAAAATATGTGGGTAAAACTTTCTTTCATTAAATGCAAAGACCAACAATAAGACTGTCAGTAATTTCTTGTTTTGCGCTCGCCTGCTATGGCAGTCGACATAATAATTTTAAGCAAATTGCTATATTTTACTGGACTTTTTGCATATTTATTTTATTATACCACAATAAAAGTAAAATGCACGTGACAATAAATGACAAAAAATGACAGTTTGTCATTCATTTGAAAACATGTTGTTTTTGTGTTAAGATATGTGAAATTTAAATATAGGAGCAAACAGTATGTTTAATCAAAAATTAGTTTTTTTAATGGAT
>CAYJJP010000099.1:0-7411 GCA_964370525.1 uncultured Desulfovibrionaceae bacterium
TACTTTTGAGTTGCATTGTGAACTTTTATTGTATTTGTGTAAGACTGAAATGTTTCAGATACTAAAAAAATAATGCAATAAAAATGAGATAGTTTTCAGAGCATTTCAAAAAATCCCAAAATGTATGTAATAAAAGACTTGATTTTGACATGGAGCTAGTCAATAATGCACAAGCGAAATTGGTCGCAAAAACTTTAACTCGGAGATTATTAATGAAAAAGATTTACTTTGCTTTATTATTGGCTGTAACTTTTGCTTTCACATCTTTTGTTCCTGCTCAAGCTAACACTTTGGACATAAAAACAATGACATGTGCAGACTTGGACGCTCAAAAAGAAGAAACAGTTGAAGACGTACTTATCTGGCTTGCCGGTGGTATTTCTGCCAGCATGGATCACACTGTTTTTGATTATACCGCTATTGGTCAATTTGCTACAAACTTGGCAGTAACTTGCGAGAAAAACAACAAAGCTAAATTGCTTGACGCTCTTGTTGAGTCCATGAAGGCCGCAGCAGGAAAATAGTCATTAAATCTATGGTCGCCGACTTGCTTTTTTGGTAAGTGGGCGACTTTTTTTCTCGTGAACACTTCATTATCATTACAAAGTCAGCTGGTGACTTCGCTCTTGGATTGGTTTAGCGCAAATGCCAGACAATTGCCTTGGCGAGAGCACAAAACCCCCTATACTACATGGATTAGCGAAATTATGCTGCAGCAAACGCAAATGGAGCGTGTTGTGCAGTATTTTTTACGTTTTGTGCAACGCTTTCCAAACATCGCAAGCCTTGCACAAGCTTCTGAAGATGATGTGCTCAGCGCTTGGGAAGGGCTTGGTTATTATTCACGCGCAAAAAACATCCACAAAGCCGCTAAAATTATACAAGAAAAGCATGATGGTGTTTTTCCGAGCGATGTTAGCGACATTCGTTCTCTGCCGGGCATTGGCCCATACACGACAGCAGCCATAGCCAGCATAGCCTTTGGCTATGGTCTTCCAAGCATCGATGCCAATGTGGAAAGACTTATGTCACGTGTTTATGATATTGATACACCGGTCAAACAAGAGCCGGCGGCTTCGCGCATTCGTGCTTTGACCTATAGACTCTCCCAAGATTCAAGGATTTATCCAAACAATGTGGGCACATTCAATGAAGCTATGATGGAACTTGGGGCGCTTATTTGCCGCAAAAAACCACAATGTCATTGCTGTCCTTTGCAAAAGCTTTGTGAAAGTTATCGGCTTAATATAGTTCACGAACGCCCCGTCCCCGGCAAGCGTGCGCCGCTAAGCTCACTGCAAGTGGTTACCGGAGTTTTACATAATGAGGGAAGGATGTTCGTGCAAAAACGCCTGCCACGTGGCGTGTGGGGAAGTTTGTGGGAATTTCCCGGCGGTTGCATTGAAGATGGAGAAAGCCCTGAAGAAGCCATTGTACGAGAGTATGAAGAAGAAACGGGTTTTCATGTGGAAATAGAGCGTAAGTATTGCGTTATTAAACATGGCTACACAACTTATCGCATTACATTACACTGCTTTGAGCTTCGTTTGAAAAGCAATGAAGTTTTGCCAACGCCCACATTAACTGCAGCTACGGCTTTTCACTGGGCAAGCCTTGATGACATAAAGCAATATGCCATGCCGGCCGCTCACCGCAAACTTGCCGATACACTCTAAGTATTACAAGAAAAATTCTTGTGATGCAGTTTTTTTAACGCCTTTGTTCTTGCAATGTATGCTCATTATAATGTATAGCATTGCGCAGTGACATAATACTCGAATAGAGTAAGGAGAATTTTATGAAACTTACATTTCGCATTATAGCTTTAGCCATGGTCACCGTACTTTGGGCAAGCGTTGCCTTGGCAGCAAAAAGTGTGGCGGTATTGCCTTTTAAGGTTAATGGCCCCAAAAGCTATGCATATTTAGGACAAGCTCTTCCTTCAACACTTTCACAACGCCTGCTTTGGCCGGGACAAGTGGAAATATCCGGAAGAACCACCAGTCAACCCGCTCCCAGTGCACAAGCCGTAGCACAAGTCCAAAAAGCATTTAATGTGGACTATGTTGCTTGGGGCACTGTAAATATTGTTAATAATACAGCGACTATAGAAGTGTCCATGCGTGATAGATCCGGCAAAATTTACAAGCGCAGCGCTCAAGGCTCTGTGGGTAATCTTATCGGCTCCGTGCAAAATATAGCTAATGGCCTTAGCAGTGAAGCTTTTGGGCGTGCAAGTGCAGCCGCAAGCACTCCCGGCTATCGTGCTCCACAAGCGACCAATCAAATGAACCCCGGCATTGTTGTTAATGAAACCAATCAACAAGGTGTGTACCTTAACCCTCAATTCCGCTATCAAGGCGCTAGCACCGAAGATGGTTCTCGCTTACGCAGCAAAGCCCTTGACTACACCATTGTGGATTTCGCCATAGGTAAATTCAGTGGCAGCGGAAGAACAGAAATAGCCATTTTGGGTGACCATACATTAACTGTATATGACTGGAATAATGGCAATATGAAAGTCATAGCCCAAGCTTCCATCGGAATGTCCAATCAGGCATTTATTTTGCGCAAAGTCAACACCGGCGGACGAGGATCGCAACTTGTGGTTACAAGCTTTAGCGGCAATGACAACAGACCAACATCCTTTATTTATGGCGTAAGCGGCAACTCTTTACGAGTGATTGCCAGAACCAGCAATTACTTCCTGAATGTTGTTCCCATGGCGCCATCCTTTAGACCGACTCTTGTAGCTCAAGCATGGGACAATCAACGACTTTTGCGTCCCGGTGTACACCTTGCAAATGTAAGCGGCGGCAGCATTTCTCTTGCCGGAAAAGTGAGCTTACCTAAGGGAGGCAATGTCTTTAACTTTGGGTATCTTGCCAGCAATGATGGCGGTTCAAGAATGATTATGTACAGCCCGGAAGAACGCATCACCGTCTATAGCCCCAATGGTGAACGTGTACACCAAACCATGGACAAATTTTCCGGCTCTTCTGTGGGCATGAAATTTTATAAGGGCATGGCAGGCATAGGTGTTGACAGAAAGAAGCAGCTTCCAAGCAATTTTTTTGCGCCCATGCGCCTAAATGTGTTGGACATTGAAGGACGAGGCGAATATGTATTGCTCATCAATAAACCCATATCTACCGCAGCAGAAATTTTTGACAATTATCGTATGTTCCCACAAGGCGAAATCCACGCTTTATATTGGGACGGTGTTGGCCTTGGTCTTAAATGGAAAACACGTCGCATCCGTGGCTCAGTTGTTAACTCCGATGTTGGCGACCTGAATAATGACGGTATTATGGACCTTGTGGTAGGACTTAATACACACCCGGGCTCCGTTGGCATTGGAAAGCGCAGAGGTATTATTACTGCTTACCCTCTTGATGTAGGCAGAGCTAATCCCAATACACCGGCTGATGTCAGCGATTTTAACGAAACCGGCAGATATTAAAAATAAGAAATGAGCCACTAGTGGCCAATTCATTCATAAAGTCCCCATTGTGTGAACATTGCGCACACAATGGGGACTTTATTTTAACATACCAAGAATGACATTAGGCACACCTCATTCATTTTATGTATTTTTATGCACAAAATAATTATGATTTTTTTTCAAAAGAACAAAAAAAACAGGTGACAAGAGGCATAAAAGCATGTAGAACGTCAAAATAATCATTTAGAGATTTTTTATGAAACAGACAAGCAACTCATCAAAAAAATTACTCAACTTACTTGCGCAGTGTCTTGAAAAATTGCGTTTTGGCTTACAGCTAAAACTCATATTGCTATTTGTATTCATAAAAGTCATACCTCTTATACTATTGGCCTTTTTAGCTTGGCAACAAGCTTTAAACCTTGGCGACGATATGCGTACACGCACTGAAAAAATGGCGGAAAAAACGTTGCACAAGCTTTCAGAAGTTGGCGACTTAGCTGTTGAAGATGCCGTAAAAGCCCTTGATGACAGAACTACCGATGAAGTAGAACGCATGACCACAGATGCGGCAACTGTATTGGCAAACTTTCTTTACGATCGTGATGATGACTTGCGCTTTTTATCAACCTTCACGCCTGATGAAAAAATATTTAAGGACTTCCTTACCACAAAGACAGGCCTACTATTAAAACCTCGCCAATGGGCTTTAGCTGATGACGGAAAGTCTTGGGTTCCCACGAGCGATTATAAAAAAACTCCTGACATTAAACTGCTAAACTCCCAAAATAAAGAACACTTTCGTTTTCGGGCACCGGAAAATTTTAACTATGAAAAAGTACCACTCTATCTGGAAGCAACCTATGTAGACTTAAAAGGTCAAGAATTGATTAAAGTTACCACTTCTGACCTCGTAAATAAAAGCCTTAAGGATGTAGCCGATAAGAAAAACACCTTTTGTAAAGCCGAAGATTATTTTTCAAAGCTGAAGAATCTTAAAGCCGGTGAAATATATGTTTCTGAGGTTATTGGTGAATATGTAGGTTCAAAAATTGTTGGTATGTATACACCGGAAAACGCCAAGAAAAAAAATGTTGCTTACGAACCGGAAAATTCCGCCTATGTGGGAGATGAAAATCCAAACGGCAAGCGTTTTCAGGGACTTGTGCGTTTTGCCACGCCTATTGAGAAAGACGGCAAAATTACAGGCTACATAACCATAGCCCTTAATTATAATCACATTATCAGTAAGATTGAACACCTTGTGCCCAGCGAGCAGCGTTACGCTGACATTAATTCAGCAGCAGAGGGCAATTACACCTTTATGTGGGACAATAAAGGCTACAATATATTTCACCCTCGTCATCACTCCATTGCCGGTTTTAATGCTGCAACCGGCGAACGCCAGCCCACATTACTCGATGCACAAACCTATAATAAATGGCAAGATAGCGGTTTAGGATATGCGGATTTTATTAAAGACGAACCTCAGTTCACCAATCAGCATCGCGACAGAGTTCCTTCCCCGGAGCAAGTTAAACAAGGCATTATTGGTCTGGATTGTCGCTATTTGAATTTTGCCCCGCAATGTACCGGCTGGTATAATCTTGCGCAACATGGAGGATCCGGCTCCTTCTTGCTTCTTTGGAGTGGTATATGGAAGCTGACCACGGTATCTGCCATTCCCTACTATACCGGTCAGTTCGGCAAAAACCCCATTGGTTTTGGCATAGTAACCATGACCGTAGGTATTGACGACTTTCATCGCCCTGCTTTGGAAACACAAAAAACCATCCAAGATCTCATAGAGGCCACGGATGCTGAATTGTCTGCCGTTTCCGAGCAAACCTTCAAGGCTATTACTACCAATTTATGGGAAACATCTAAAAACCTTACGGTATCAACTTTTGCAATGACCATATTTGTTATACTTATTGCCATTATGATGGCCTCAAGTATGACTAAAAATATTACCTATCTCATTTGGGGCATAAATCGTTTTAGCAGTGGTTTTCGTAAGTTTAGATTTACGACTAAAAAAAGAGATGAATTTGGTGTTTTGTGCGATGCCTTGGATGAGCTTTTCAATGGAATAGTTAAGAATACCAAAAGCCCGCTTACTATCACAAGCCTCGATAAAAAAGTCATTTATATGAATAGATATGCTTTGGATATTTTAAATAAAAACTTTGACGAGGTTGAAGGAAAACTGTATCCGGAACTCAGTATTCTTGGAAACGAACAAAACCCCATAGATACATTTTTGAACAATACGCCTGCGGCTATTGGTTATTATGCGCCAACTCGGAGCTATTACAAAGGAAGAGCTTCGTATCTGACCGATAAAGAAGGCAATAACATCGGTTTCATTATTGAAGCAGAAGACGTAACTCAGCTTATTATCGAACAAGAAAAAATAGAACGTGAGCGCGCCCTATTGGATATGGTGCTTTCTTCCTCGCCGGATCTCATTTGGTATAAAAACGTTGAAGGCGTATATCTTGCCGTTAACCCTCGCTTTGCAAGTATGGTTGGTCTTACTCCGCACGAATTACACGGCAGACGCTCTAGGGATGTGCTGGACAGCGAATTGCACGGTTTATGTGAGCAATGCGATGCAGAAGTAATAAAAAATTGTACTGTTTCCTATAGTGAACGCAAAGTACCCTTTGCCGACGGTCATATTGAAACTTTAGACCTTGTGCGCACGCCGATTATTGGGGCTGACGGTAATATTCGCGGAATTCTTGGCGTTGGACGTGATGTTTCCTTGCGCGTGCGTGTTGAGCACGAGCTACGCCAAGCACAAGAGGAACTTGTCAAAGCCGTAGAGGACGCCAATAATGCCAGTAGTGCAAAAAGTGAGTTCTTGGCACGCATGAGCCACGAAATCCGCACCCCCATGAATGCTATTATCGGTATGACCAACATTACCAAACGCAAGCTGGATGAAGAAGAATGCTCCAAGGAAAATTTACTCCCCAATTTACTCCAAATTGAATCTTCCTCAATGCACTTGCTCGGTTTACTCAATGACATTCTTGATATTTCAAAAATTGAAGCCGGTAAGATTGAAATCAGTTATGAAAGCTTTGATCTTTCCAGAGTTATTAATGATGTTGCATCAATTATTACACCACGTTGCGATGCGAAAAATATTCAATTCACTGTAAACATACAAGGTCTTGAACATGTTCAATTCATTTCTGACGAACTGCGCTTACGCCAAATCCTCATCAATCTCTTGGGTAATGCGGTAAAATTTACGCCGGAGCTTGGAAGTATTACGTTCAATATTGAACAAAAAGAACGCAATGACGGTAAAACTTTAGTCTTTTTCTCCGTTGCTGACTCAGGTATAGGCATTAGCCAAGAAAGGCTTAAATCCCTCTTTGTGCCTTTCGAGCAAGGTGGCGGACATATTACAAGAATGTATGGCGGAACAGGCCTTGGACTTTCCATAAGCAGAAGCATTGCCCATATGCTTCAAAGCGAAATTGAAGTAAAGAGCGAGGAAAATAAAGGCAGTGAGTTTTACTTCTCGCTATGGCTTCTCGAAGATGCACAAGAGGCAGCATCCTTAGAAAGCCAAGAAGTCATAGCCATTGCACCGGGTAAGCGCGTCTTATTGGTTGATGACGTAGAGATTAACCGTATGATTGCTACAGAATTACTTACACCCTTTGAACTCATCATTGAAGAAGCCGATGATGGCACTAAGGCCGTTGAAAAATTTTCTGCATCTCCTACAGATTATTATGATTTAATATTAATGGACATACAAATGCCAAAAATGAATGGCTATGAAGCTGCCACTGCCATTCGCAAGCTTGAGCGCAAAGATGCCAAATATACACCCATTGTTGCCATGACTGCCAATGCCTTCAAGGATGATATCGACATGGCTTTTGCAAGCGGCATGAATGGACATATAGCAAAACCTATCGCTCCAAACATTTTATATAG
>CAYJJP010000100.1:0-7336 GCA_964370525.1 uncultured Desulfovibrionaceae bacterium
CAAATATGGCATTGGCGATTTGAGGATGTTTTTTGAAAATGATGTACGTTTCCTTTCGCAATTTTCTTAAATGCATTTGCGTAATAAGTCTTTTCAGCTTTCCTTGCACAGCTGACGCAAACCCTGCATACCCAGGTTTAGATGGGGGAAGTCAGTATCAGTATGGTCCTGACGGAAAAGGAAAAACTTTAAGAGGTGCTACTCGATATTCAAGCAATGTCGATGCTTATGGCAATCCCATAGTCCCATTAGAACCTAAAAAACGCAAAGTCCCCATTGAACGCACCTTGAAAATGCCAGAACCAACACGCCCTTTGCCAAAAGTGCAGGACGAGCCGATTAACTGGTAATAAAAAGCTGAACGAAATATATTTATAAATATTTAAGATATTAAGGTAATAACTATGCTATTGAGTCTAAAGTGGCTACGAGAATTTGTACCATATACCGGAAGTGCCGAAGAACTTGGGGCACGCCTAACCATGCTTGGCCTAGAACTTGAAGAAATTGTCCGTCCTTTTGACGACATAGCAAACATTGTCATCGGACATGTCGTAACATGTCAAAAACATCCCGAAGCTGACAAACTTTCTGTGTGCTCAGTGGATGTAGGTTTAGACGAGATGCTGTCCATTGTATGCGGTGCGCCCAACGTAGGCCAAGGACAAAAAGTTCCTGTAGCCATGGTGGGTACAACTATGCCGGGTGGCTTGGTTATTAAAAAAGCAAAACTGCGTGGCGTTCCCTCATTTGGTATGATTTGCTCTGAGCGTGAACTTGGCCTTTCCGAAGACCATAGCGGCATCATGGTTTTACCGGAAGATGCTCCGATAGGCACTAAATTTATTGAATATTTCAACATGGATACCGAAGTGCTCGACATTAGCATCACGCCCAATCGCGCTGACTGCACTTCCGTTCTTGGGCTTGCCCGTGAAGTGGCCATGTCCTACGACTTACCTTTAAATATTCCGAAAGTTTTACTTAATGAAAGTGGCGATGATTGTAGCTCCGATGTTGCTATTCAAATAAGCGATGGGGAACTGTGTCCGCTATATCAAGGTAGAATCCTTGAAAATGTACGCATAGCACCGTCACCACACCACATTCGTTACCGACTCATAGCTTCCGGCATTCGCCCCATCTCCAATGTTGTTGACGTGACAAACTACATACTCCTAGAATGCGGACAACCTCTACACGCCTTTGATAAGGACAAAATCCGAGGCGCTTGCATCAAGATTGAGTGCGCAGTCGAAGGTGAAAAACTTACCACACTTGATGGGCAAGAAAGAAATTTGCTGGCACAAGATTTGACCATTCGCGATGCCGAAGGTGCCGTGGCTTTAGCCGGTGTCATGGGTGGACTTGATTCAGAAATCGTGGACGCATCAAAAGCTGTTTTCCTTGAAAGCGCTGTTTTTAAGCCTGCTTCAATACGCAAAACAGCTCGCCGCCTGGGTTTGCACAGCGAGGCTTCCTACCGCTTTGAGCGTGGGGTAGATCAACTTGGCAATACTTATGCTATGAATAGAGCCGCTTACCTTATGCAAGAATATTGCGGTGCCACGGTTCGTCAAGGAATATGCAAAGCAGAACCACAACCATTCACTGCGCCTAACATGATTTTCCGTCTCACTAAAGCTAATGATTTACTTGGCTTGACTGTAGAACAAGGGCTTAATGCAGCTTTTTGCGAAAAAGTTCTCACAGCGCTTGGCTGCACGGTTGATGCAAGCAGAGCTGACGAATGGAAGGTCATAGCGCCTTCATGGCGACATGATATGGAGCGCGAAGTTGACCTCATTGAAGAAGTTGGACGTGTGTATGGGCTTGATAATATTGAACCGGTGCTGCCTGTTGTTCGGCATCAATTGCAAAATGCAGGCAAAAATATTTCAGTCTTTGATTTTTGGGAACGCATCAAAAATTGGGGCTACGGGCTTGGATTAAACGAAGCTGTAAACTACAGTTTTGTTGGGCACAAAGACTTAGATTTTCTGAATTTACCTAAGGAAAATCGCGTCAGCATAGCCAATCCGCTTTCCGCTGAACAAGATGTGTTGCGAACTGCCCTAGCTCCCGGCCTGCTCATGAGTTTGCGCAATAACTTGGCACAAGGTGCTACCGGGCTGCGTCTATTTGAATTGGCACATATTTTTACGGCGGATGATACATCCGAAACCACTGTAAAGGAAGAGGGACGCCTTGGTTTATTGCTACACGGTCAGCGTTTTGACGGCACATGGCCGCAAGTGGATGCTGCTGTGGACTATAGCGACATGAAAGGGCTAGTGGAAAATTTGTTTACCTCTTTACATTTGGGAAAAGCGTCTTATGCTTTAAATGAAGGTCATGCATATCTTAAACCTGCGGTGAATGTATACCTTGGTGAAATATGTGTGGGCACACTCGGAAATGTGAGCCGTGATATTGCTGAAAACTTTCATGCCAAAGAGGACGTGTGGCTCGCTGAGATTGATTTATTAACATTGCAATCACTTGCAACAAAAACCCACATAACCTTCCATGAACTACCAAACTTTCCACCGGTACGCCGAGATATAACGGTCAAAACCGATGGTACGGTAAGCATTGACGCCATAAAAGCTTGTATAGCAAAATTGAAAATAGGCTTGCTAGAAAATGTACAAGTTATTGACATTTATGAACCAAACGACCTTCAGCAAGACACAGTCCAAAAGGAAGCTGACGTAATGGAGCGTGACATTACCTTGCGTTTAACCATGCGCCATGAAAAGAGAACCCTCAAGGACAGCGAAGCTGATAAAGAACGCGAAAAAATAGCAAAGGCTCTTATTGATCAACTCAATGTACGCATTTAACAGGAATTCATTCCACGCTCAGGGATGCATCCTAGAAAGTGGGGGAGTGGGTATGACTGAAAAAACATACCGAATAGGTGAAGTAGCGGAAAGTCTACAACTCAAAAACTATGTTTTACGCTTTTGGGAAACAGAATTTCCGCAACTTGAACCATTACGCACAGAAAAAGGACAACGCCTTTATACTGAAGCAACTGTGGAATTAATAAAACTTATTAAAACCTTACTTCATGAACAAGGTATGACCATTGAAGGGGCACGGCGCATCCTTGAGGCGCAAACATCACCCATTGAACCACTTTTCATTATGAAAGCTTCAGCGCTTGACAACGAAAGGGAGGCCGGTATTCCCCCCCTTGAGAGCACATCCATTCTTGATGACATACGCAAGGAACTTATGGCCATGCGCGCGCTTTTAAAATAAAGAGGTAGAAATGATTCTTTCCCCATCACTACTCAGTGCAGACTTTGCAAATTTAGCCCACGAATTGCAAAATCTCGAACAAGCCGGCCTCAAATGGATTCACCTTGACGTGATGGATGGTCGGTTTGTCCCTAACATAACTTTTGGTCCGCCTGTTATTGCCTCTTTGCGCAAACACAGCGGACTTTTTTTTGATGGCCACCTCATGATTGAAGCACCTGAACGCTATCTTGAGGACTACCAAAAGGCAGGCGTTGACATGCTGGTGGTTCACGCAGAAGCCACAATGCATTTACAGCGTACCTTGACACGCATTTCAGAACTAGGAATGCAGCGTGGTGTATCCTTAAACCCAGCAACTCCCTTACATGTGATTGAGTATGTACTAGACGATGTGGATATGGTGCTCATAATGAGCGTCAATCCGGGATTCTCAGGGCAGAATTTTATTCCTGCAACGTACGAAAAAGTGCGCAAACTCCGCAAATTGCTTGATGCTAACGGAAAAAAAGACGTTCGCATTCAAGTGGACGGAGGAGTTGATCCCGATAATATTGCAGCACTTATTGACGCCGGCGGCGATGTTTTTGTTTCCGGTTCTGCTTTTTTTGCAAAGCCCCCCTATGCTGAACGCTTGCAAACATTCAAAAATGCGGCATCGTTAGCGACTCGCACTCCCATATAAGGATTTTTATAAACAAAAGACATCACTGAGTATTTGTAGATAAAATCTACGACGCAAAAAAAACGCTGCATCAAATAGGATAAGCTTTTATATTGCGTGTCGATTTTTTTATAAACCCCTACAATAAAAGGAAACATCATGCTAGACCGTCAATATTTGGCTCACGCCCTTCGTTTTTTGGCCGTAGATGCCGTAAATGCAGCAAATTCAGGACATCCCGGAGCACCCATGGGCATGGCAGATATGGCCGAAGCCCTATGGCGACATCAACTCAAACATAATCCGTCAAATCCCACTTGGATTGACAGAGATCGTTTTGTGCTTTCCAATGGACACGCGTCCATGTTGCTTTATGGCTTGTTGCACCTTACCGGCTACGAACTTAGTATGCAAGATATAAAAGATTTCCGTCAATTAAATTCGAAAACTCCGGGGCATCCCGAATGTGATGGTTTGACGCCCGGCGTTGAATGTACCACCGGCCCGCTGGGACAAGGGCTGGCCATGGCGGTGGGTATGGCACTTACCGAAAGACATTTGGCAGCTGAATTTAATAAGGAAGAACATGTAATTGTGAATCATCACACCTATGTGTTTTTAGGCGATGGCTGCCTCATGGAAGGCATTACCCACGAAGTTTCTTCTCTTGCCGGAACCCTTGGCCTTGGCAAACTCATCGCTCTGTATGATGCCAATGGTATCTCCATTGACGGCAAAATTGAAGGCTGGTTTGATGAAGATGTTGCTGCTCGCTACAGGGCTTATGGTTGGCATGTTATTGAAAACGTAGACGGACATGATGCCGCTGCCCTTGATCGTGCCATATTTGCAGCAAAGGATGAAGAACAAAAACCCACACTTATTATCTGTCATACGCATATTGGCTTTGGCTCGCCCAAGGCAGACAGCGCAAAGTGTCACGGTGCCCCCCTTAATGCTGAAGAACGTGCTCAAACAGCAAAAAATCTTGGCTGGGAACATGCGCCCTTTATTATGCCGCAAGATGTAATGGAGGCGTGGAGCTGTAAGGATCGTGGGGCAGTTGCACAATCAAGCTGGAACACACGTTTTGCTGCCTACAAACAAGAACATCCTGAACTTGCGGAAGAATTTTTGCGCCGTATGGCCGGTGACTTGCCAAAATCGTGGGAAGCCACGCTGGAAGCCGCCATGGCTAAATGCAATGCTGACAAGGAAAATATTGCCAGTAGAGTGGCCTCGTTACGAGCACTTGAAGCAATAAGCCCATCCCTTCCCGAACTTATAGGTGGTTCAGCAGACCTCACCGGCTCCGTATGCACCAAAAGCAGCGTGAGCACAGAAATAGACAAGACAAACTACGGAAATAATTACGTTAATTATGGAGTGCGTGAATTTGGCATGTGCGCCATGATGAATGGCATGATTTTACATGGCGGAGTTATTCCCTATGCCGGTACATTCATGGTATTTTCTGATTATGCTAAAAATGCCATACGCTTAACGGCACTTATGGAAAAAAGAGCCATTTTTGTGCTTACACACGATTCCATTGCCGTTGGCGAAGACGGCCCAACACATCAACCCATTGAACAAGTTGCAACACTTCGCCTGACACCCGGCGTGCGAGTATGGCGCCCCTGCGATACAATGGAAACACTTATGGCTTATAAATGTGCCTTGGAAGACACTAAACATCCGCATTGCCTAGCACTTTCTCGCCAAAACCTTCCCTTTATGCAACGCACCCAAGTTCAAGATGCGCTCATAGCTAAGGGTGGTTATATTCTTAAAGATTGTGACGGCTTACCTTCTTTAATCATCATGGCTACCGGTTCAGAAGTGTCACTTGCCATCGAAGCAGCAAAAGCTTTAGAAGATGAAAACATTAAAGTACGTGTTGTTTCCATGCCTTGTACAGAAATATTTGAAGCGCAAGATGCAACTTATCGTGAAAGCATACTACCGAAAAATGTGCGTGCTCGCATAGCCATTGAAGCAGGCGCAAGCGATTTTTGGTTTAAATATGTGGGACTTGATGGCGCCATTGTGGGTATGCAAACTTTTGGAAAATCAGCACCGGCTGCTGATTTAATAAAACACTTTGGCTTTACTGTGGAAAATGTTGTGAAAAAAGCGAAGGAAATCTTATAACCGAAGGAAATTTTTAATATGCTGTTTTTAAAAGATGCAGACGTGAAAGGGAAAAAAGTTGTCATTCGTGAAGACTTAAATGTACCATTAAAAGACGGTGTTATCACAAACGACAAACGTATTCGTGCAGCTGTGCCAAGTATTCAAATGGCACTTGAAAAAGGAGCTGCGGTCATTGTTTTATCTCACCTCGGTCGCCCAACTGAAGGGCAGTTTGAGGAAAAATTTTCTCTGCGTCCCATTGCCGCTCGCTTGGCAGAGCTCTTAGGTGTTCCCGTAGAATTTGCCGCTGACCTTGAAAGCGTAGACGCAAAAATCGGACAAGTTGTTTTATGCGAAAATGTACGCTTTTTAGCAGGCGAAAAGAAAAACGATGCGGCCTTGGCCGAGCGATATGCTGCCCTTGGCGATGTTTTTGTTATGGATGCCTTCGGCTCTGCTCATAGAGCACACGCCAGCACGGAGGGCGCTGTTCGCAAAGCAAAACAAGCTTACGCCGGCCCACTCTTAGCGGCTGAATTGGAAGCATTTGGAAGAGTTCTTAATGGAACCAAAACTCCGCTGGTAGCCATCATCGGAGGGTCTAAAGTTTCGACAAAATTAGCTTTATTAGAAAATCTTATTTCCAAAGTAGACAGGCTTATTGTAGGCGGCGGCATTGCCAATACCTTCCTTGCAGCTCAAGGTTACCCAGTGGGCACTTCGCTCTATGAGGCTGATCTTATACCGGAATCCAAACGCATTCTCGCCACTGCCGCCGAGCAAGGCAAAATTTTGCCACTGCCCAAGGATGTGGTCGTTGCCCCTGCCCTTGCACCCTCGCAAAGCGTAAGCACCGTAAGCGTGGAGGATGTACCGGCTGACCAAATGATTTTGGATGTAGGACCAAAAACTATTGAAGAATATATAGCACTCTGCAAGGACGCTGCCACCATTATTTGGAACGGTCCTGTTGGCGCCTTTGAAACAGAGCCATTTGGCGAGGGTACACAAGCTTTAGCCAAAGCGCTGGCTGAGGGCTCCGGGTTTGTGGTTGTTGGTGGCGGTGACTCAGTGGCTGCCGTTGAACAATATGGCTTAGCAGAACAAATGGGCTATATTTCCACCGGCGGCGGTGCTTCTCTCGAACTGCTCGAAGGTAAAATATTACCTGCTGTTGCAGCGCTTGATGCACGCAGCTAAGGAAACACTCTCTATTTTTTCTGGGGAAAACCTTTTATTAACAAAAGGTTTTCCCCAGACCTTCCT
>CAYJJP010000101.1:0-7331 GCA_964370525.1 uncultured Desulfovibrionaceae bacterium
TTCCTCCATGAAGACCTTATACCACTAATCTATCTATAAGTAAAGGCTCTCAAATGTTTAACATCGGCACATAGTAATGAAGCAGGGAAGAATTTTAGAGCAAGTTTGTATCAGTACGGTATTAAGCTTTCCTGCTTTTCGGCAAATTGCCAAGTAAATTATAAGCAATCGCATAGCCATAGGGAGTTAGAATATAATATAAAAAAGATTTTTTATATAGAAAATGAAGACTACATTGAACAAGAAAGAACGGACGAAAAAACAACCATAAACATGTCTTTGTTTTCACCAGTATTACAGGATATGTGCGCTGAATTGGCAAAATCAAACATAGTTCCCGAAGAAATTGCGTTGATCTACTTACTAGGACTTACGTCATCGTGCCTACGAGGAAAAGGGATCCTAGATTTTACTAATAGGCACAAAACTACAAGTAATATGTTTCTATTTGTTTCGGCGCAATCTGGCGCAGGGAAAACTCCAATTTATGATGCAGTTTTTGAACAATTTCGCAATAGATCTTATTTAAAGAAAAGCGAATATATGCAAAAATATAAAAAATATAGAGATCAAAAAGAAGCAGGGGTAAAGGACGCACAGCCGCCACCGAACGAACAAATATCATTAGAAGATACAACTTATGAGGCCATGGTGGAAGTGTTAAGCCAATCGCCCGAAGGCATAGCATTTGCGAGCGATGAAATAAGTGGAGTGTTTAATGAAATAGAAAGATTCTCGAAAAATTCAACTGACATTGCTTGCAAAGGCTTTATAACTGCTTGGAATTATGGACAAAAAGGGAAAATGTCGGCTACAAGAAAAACTCATAATGGAATTAACAATAATATCGTTGTTGAGCGACCTTATATAACGGTCTTCGGGGCACTGCAGACCGAACTTTTAAAAGATACATTTTCAGAGAAAATGCATAATCTTGGACTTATCCAACGATGCCTTTTTGCATCGTTCGATTTCGACAAAAATAATGTCCGCAAAAGAATCACAGACCTTGACGAAAACGTAACAAGTTTAATTAAAACAATAACTAATATAATTTTGGACGTTAAGTTTGGTAATTTTAAACTATCGGCTGAAGCGGACAGTTTGCTTGCGGAATATACAGGGGATCTCAAGGAAAGGTTTATTGATAATCACAATATATATAGATATGTGACAAAGTTTGATATCCATGCTTGCAAATTGGCTATAAATTTACATGTATTGGAAAATATCCTTAATGGGCAGGATGATTTTTCAATGCAGCAGATCATAAATGAAGAAATTATGCGGAAAGTGCTTAATATGTGCGACTATTTTTTCGAGCAGGCAATTAAAGTGTATAAATATGCAATTTTGCAAAAGAATATAGATAATGTAATGGCGTCTGAAAAGCAGACGCAGGATAAAATTAAGATTGCTTTAATTATACTGAAAAATTATCCACAACCGCAACTTGTAGCTAACGACACAATAATCCCTTTATTTGTTGAACAAGGTCTATCGGAACAGTATGTAACCAAACAATTTAAAGAATTTAAAGCCCCACTAATGCGGAAAATGGTAAATGGTGTAAGGAAAAAATGCAGGAATATAACTAAAGAAACAATAGATTATTGTAGACTGTTAGCATCATCTGTTGATATAAAATAAATAACCACTGTACCCCCCAAAAAAAAAGACCGTTTTCATAGCGGTCTTTTTTTTTGGGGCAAAATTGGTACGGCAATTTTAAAAAGGAAAGCTCCCAAGCTTTCCCTGCTTCAAAAAAATTTACTTATTTAACCCAAAAAGCTTGTTATATTTATTTGTAAATATAAAGTTTCAGTTTTTCACCGCTCCTACGGAGCGGTGGGGGGAGGAAGTGCGGCGGCCCTCCGAGGCGCAGCGAAAAAAATATTTTTTTGTTGACATTTATAATAAAATTTTGTAAAGTTCATCTTATAAAGTTTAAAATCTTCGTTTTGAAAATGTAATTTTTAAATTAATTATTACAATATTTTATGTTATATTAAAAAAACGAAGCATTTTAAAGTTTTTTGCAAGTAACATGTTTAATTTGTTAAATTTTATAAATAACTGTTCTAGTGTATCATCATGAGTATGATTTAGAATGGCTTATTGTATCACTACAATAACAAACGCATGTGTATCATCATGAGTATGATTTAGAATACTATCATCAATTTTATTACTAATAATTTTTAGTGTATCATCATGAGTATGATTTAGAATTTTCAATGTCTTTGTCGGCCACGCCCCCCACCCTTCGGCCTAACCGCTGCGAGAGCAGCGGCAAAGACAAACTCCTTCCCCCTGCTTTCGGCGCAAGCCGAAAGCTATATTATTTTAAAGAGACACAAACAATTTATAAAAATTATTAGTTTTTTATAGTAAAATGTATCCTACCTTTCCCACATAAAAAAACATATGACTTTATAAAATGTGAATTTTATTGACTATTTTTTCCTTAATTAAATTATATATTTATACTAAAAAAATTTTCTCATGAATTTTGTTTAATTATTTTAATATGTTAAACCTATGCAGTTAATTATTTCAATGATTTAGCTCGAAAAATACATAAAAAAAAGATCCAAAATACATATAAAAAAGATCCATTTTGTCTTTTTTTCATACAGCACCCCCTGTTTTTGACCTCTTTTGTTAATGATTCTCTTAGCCTACAATCTTTAAACAACTTGCTAAACCCAACCCACCCCAAAAAAAATTTGACTTATATTGTAAATTATATTCCCTATAATTATATTTACTCATAAACAACTGTAATTATTGTATTTATTGCATAAAACTTAATGTAACTATATCCGCAAAGGAAATAAATTTTATTATAAAAAAATGATTTTTGTATTGACTTTTACATAAAAAATATTAGTTAATTATTGTGTAGGCAAGCCCCCCTAATGTATTACAAACTCCGTTTTCCATCATTAGGGGCTTGTTCTACGAGGTTAACAAAAAACTACAAATGCTCCCTACGGTCGCATATTGTGTTTTTGTAGTAAACGCACATCGGTGCTCCCGTTGGTTGCACTCGATGAAAGGCAAAATACATAATAGAATTTAATAACTTTTTATAATAATTTATAGGAATTTATTTCATGAAAGAAAAAGATAAATGTACGAGAAATGTGAGTATGCGAGTTACTGAAAGTATGTATAAACATCTTAAAAGCAATGCAGCTAAATCGGGACTTAATGTATCACAGCTTTGTAAATGTATTTTTGAGAATATAGAAATCAAGGAACAAAGATCATATTTTGACAGTGAATCTTTATCAAATTTAAAAAAATTGGCGGTTTACTAAAGTTAGGAATTATTAAAAATACATATAATAAACAAGAACTGAAGATTTTACTAGAAAGGCTAGAAAATATTATAAAAAAATTAGAATAAATAATATTTATTATAAACTTTTTGCAGGAATTATGGCCTGTATTATTGAACGTATAAAGAGCAAATCAAAACACGGTAATGGATTAAAAATTCCTAGGGATTTCCGAGCGACTGAAAAGTACATTAGAGATGCAAGTGGTCATGGTGATAAATTGCACATGCTCGATGGCGAAGAAATTCTTGGTACATTAAATTCCAATGAGAATTGGGAAGAGGCTTGTGACGAGATTGTGAATATACAAAAGAAATTTAAAGGCAGGGGTGAACCTACAGCCCACTACGTTATTTCCTACGCTCAAAATTTTGGCGAAACTTTATCAGCGGCGGAAATTAAAAAAGATGTAGAGATATTGATGTATCACTTGGGATATTACAATCATGAAGCATTGTACGCAGTTCACTCCAATACTAAAAACCTACACACACATGTTGTCATCAACAGGTTAAGCAATAATAAATTACCTTTTGACGTAGGCACAGTAGTTAAAAAAGATGGTGCTAAGATGAAGCGTTACGATCCCCTTTGTCAGCACGCTGCCATGTTTGACATATGCGATTCAAGAGGATGGGATACTAGCATGTGCCTTGTGGATAGTATGGGCACAAAAATCAAAGAGGCATCGAAAGAAGGCAAAATTAGCCAAGGCGCACTTGCTGAAGAAAGCAGGACTGGTGAAAAGTCTAAACAGAGATTGCTGCTTGAATTGTTGCAAAAGCATGAACCACCAACCACCAAAAAAGAGTTACTGAATTTTTTTGTTAAACACGACATCACCTTTAGGATCCGGAAAAATCAAAAAGGTGACGAAACAGGATTAGTATATAAATATAGCAATATAAATATGAAGAGTAGCTTATTGCCGGAGCGGTGGCGTTTAGAAAATATACTGCCGATATTATCACAACAGGAAACCCTACCTAATCAAGCAAAAGAATCACAAGTTCAAGCGCAAGAAAAGCAAATATTTTTGGACAAGGCGACAAAAGACTTTTTATATAAAGCTTTTGATAATGCCAAGAGAAACGATTTTGACTTCACAAACTTGGCAGCATTTTTAGCAAGTCACGGTTACACACTTGAAAATGGTCGTGTAAGCAAAGACGGACAAAGCTGTAAATTTTCTGAAATTTATCGTGGTTTTTCGCTAGGTAAAATGCAAGCCGCTTTCCAAGAAAATCTTATTAAACATAATAAAACACAAGAAACTTTTGTTAAAAGTTCAAGTCACCACCATTATATATATGATGATGACTTTACGGATCAACAAGATTTACAAGATCAACAAGATCAAGCCCACCAACAACAACAATTTAACAATGAAATGGAGTTTACATATGAGCAACCAAGCCTATAAAATAAAAGCACTTTTGGAAAGAGAAATAGAATTTGTGAGCAAAGAATATGATGTAAATAAAAAGAAAAATTCAGAAAAACCAAGTGATCTTATTTTACAAGAAATGAATAAGCAGTCAAAATATTTAAATTATTTACGCACGGAGCTAGATATTTACAATAACTTTACTGTATCTATTTGTAAAGGCAGTAAAAATTGTTTCTTTGTGTATGCTGAAGCAGACTTTGATATTGAATGTCTTGTAAGACGAAAAAACCTAAAAATCGAGCAAAAACGAGAAAATTTTGACGGAATGTTAAAGTTTTATGATAGTTTTCCGTTGCCTATAAATTTTTGTAGTCATTTTGAAAAAATTGAATTGCCAAACAATTAAGATTGTTTTTCTATAAGAAATTTCTTATTGTTCGTGAAATACACATGAGGTTAGTGAAAAAACAAGGGAGATTGTAGTAATGTCTATAAGTTATGACAAGCTATGGACTTTGTTGCAGGATAAACGAATGAATAAAACGGAACTTAAAGAGGCTTCAGGGGTAAGTTTTAATGTGCTTGCCAGAATGGGGAAGAATGAAGCTACTTCTTTAAATAACATTGGAAAAATTTGCCATACCTTGAGAAGTAATGTGAATAATATTTTAGAAATCACTGAAAATAAAAGCATGCAAGTAAATGTTGCCGACAAACCTAGGGTAATAGAACTTTTTGCAGGTGCAGGTGGACTGGCTCTTGGCATTGAACGAGCCGGTTTTGAAACCATTGCCCTTGTGGAAGTCGATAAATTTGCAGCTGAAACTTTGAAAAAAAATCGTCCACAATGGCGTGTTATTCATGATGATATTGCAAATATTTCATCACACAATCTTGAAGAATATTTTGGCATAAAAAAAGGTGAGCTTGACCTTCTTTCCGGCGGAGCACCCTGCCAAGCTTTTTCTTATGCAGGTAAGCGGCTGGGACTTGAAGATGCTCGTGGAACACTTTTTTATCATTATGCTTTGTTCCTTAAAAAACTTCAGCCTAAAATGTTTCTTTTTGAAAATGTTCGTGGTCTTTTGTCGCATGACAAAGGACAGACATTTAGTATTATGAAAGATATTTTTACTCAAGCTGGCTACTCAATTAAATTTGAAGTTGTAAACGCTTGGAATTATGGAGTTCCACAAAAAAGAGAAAGGCTTATTGTCATTGGAACAAGAAATGATTTATATAATACAATAAATTACACCTTTCCCAAACCCCATAAATACAAACCTATTTTGCGTGATATTTTGATTGATTGTCCTCACAGTGAAGGCACACAATATTCAGAACACAAACGTGAGATTTTCAAACTTGTTCCTCCCGGTGGCTATTGGAGGGATATTCCTGAAGAAATCGCCAAGGCGTACATGAAATCTTGTTGGTATATGGGAGGTGGGAGGACAGGTATTTTGCGCCGATTGAGTCTTGACGAACCTTCGCTTGCTGTTCTTACTTCTCCAAGCCAAAAGCAAACCGAACGCTGTCACCCACTTGAGCCACGTCCGTTTACGGTAAGGGAAAATGCACGTTGCCAAAGCTTCCCAGACGATTGGTTTTTTTGCGGAAGTGTAGTGCAACAATATAAACAAATTGGCAACGCTGTCCCCGTAAACCTAGCCTATGAAATTACAGCGCAGATTAAAAAACATCTCACAAAATTAGAAGTTTAGAGTTTATTATGTGGAAATTATCATTTATCAGTGAAGACGACTTAGTCAAGCATGTTCAGGCAACAATTAAAGAATACGGCGATAAATTACAGTCTTTTGATTTAAAAAGGTTTAACAAGAACATTATTGACCCAATAAAGCTTATTTTTGATAAAAATGTTTATAAGGCGACATGGGATGAAATTATCAGTAATGAAATTTTTCGGCAACGTGACAAGTCAAATAATAATGCAATTGGATACTTTCATCAAAGAATTTTTCAATATATTAGTCAATGCGAAGTGCCCAAAAGCGGTTGGGATATCATCTATAAGAATGATGATGGTATCACTTTACCAGATGGAAGTATTGTGAAAAGTGTTTATGCTGAAATGAAAAATAAGCATAATACCATGAACTCAGCAGCTTCAGCTAAAACTTTTATAAAGATGCAAGGACAAATCCTTGAGGATGATGAAAGTGCTTGTTTTCTTGTTGAAGTCATTGCAAAAAAATCACAAAACATAAAATGGGAAATCAGTCTTGATGGCAAAAAGCAAGGACACAAACTCATTAGGCGAGTGAGTGTAGACGAATTTTATGCTTTAATCACTGGGCAAAATGATGCTTTTTATCAACTTTGCATGGTGCTACCTTCTATAGTTGAAAAAGCAGTAAGCGAAACTCAAGAAGTAGCTGTGCCTAATGATACTGTTATGCAAGAACTCAAAGCAAATGCTGAAGAACTTGGCATTGGAAATAAAGATTTTTCCATTACAATGTCTGCTTACTTGCTTGGCTTTAATGGGTATAAAGGGTTTTAATCGTGCCACATTAAAGTATAAACGTCAACGAAAAAGTGAGCCATTTGTGCATGAAATTTTGAGCCAC
>CAYJJP010000102.1:0-7314 GCA_964370525.1 uncultured Desulfovibrionaceae bacterium
CATAGGTCTTACATAAAACAAAGCCCCTCCGGAATACAGAGGGGCTAGAAATCCTATAAGGCAATTTTGATTCTTAAATTCTAGAGATGCTTTAACTCATACGTTGCCACAAAAGGCTCATCGCCACTTGAGGTTTGAATTTTAGTATTCACATCGTCTGTATCTTCTTCTTCAAAAACGAGATCGCGAGTGGTACGCTCGGTTTCATGCTTATCCACAAGAGCGGCAATAGTTGCTGAAGCAGCGGCCTTATCGCCACTTTCCGCTTGCTTAATGGCATTTTCAAGTTCTGTGATTTTATTCGGGGCAAGCAAGCAAACTACAATTTCAGTACCCTTTTTGTCATCAAAGCGCCATGCACCCCTATTAGGTACGGTGTATTCTTTGTTACGTACAACTGCATTGTCTGTACCGGTTTTCTTGCCAGGGAAGAGCACTTGATATTGACCGGAAGTTCCCTTGGCAACCCAATAAACATAACCATCTGAATTGGAAGTAAAGATCAAACGAACTTTGTCGCCACTTTTGAAGTCTTCCGAAGGAAGCACAGTGCTTTGCTTACCGTCACGGGTTAATTCAACAGTAGCTTTTACGCTGATTGTTTTACCCTTAGCATTAGCTGCGCTTGAGTCAGAAGCAACTGGAACGACTTCTTCATCTTCTTCATCAAAAACCAAGTCGCGGGTTGCCCGTCTGGTATTTGAAGCAACCATTTGCTGTTGTGGTTGACGAGCCGGAGCATTAGCCACATTGATTTTTTCCGGTGTACTTAATGCTACGCTACCATAAGAACCTTGATGCGTGTAAGAATTACCATAACCACCATAACCTGCTCTAGCAAATCGTCTTTCAAAACCTTGGCGCAATTTCACAATACCTGATGAAGTTACATAAGCGGTATATGAGTTATTGCGAGTTAATCTATTATGACGCCATGTATTTTGGAATCCATTTGCCCACCTCAAAGTAATATTCCAATACGGTGTTGTTCCATAGTAGTTGGGGCCAATATATAGACGCGTACGGCTTTCCAATTTTGTATTTAGCAAGTTACCGGTTGAATTATGCGGCGCATAGGTAGGCGCAATAGCAACTCCTGTAATATCACCACCGGTTAAGTTGGTTAACATAAAGTTAAGACGCCCAGCTGCATTGGCAGAAGATGCAACAATCAGAAAAGTGAAGCATGTTGCCAGAAAATATAAAGTATTTTTTTTCATAGAAACTCCTTAAAAATTCATTAAAACAATGAAAAATTCGTTTTTTCTGTAGAATGCACCGACCATTCTTCAATGAGCTGTGCTTCATTATCCTTAGCATATCGATGCAACTCTTTTTTGATTTTGTTTTTCTGCTCTTCGCTTAAGGCATTCCATTTTTTGATTTGCTTTTCACGCAATTCAGCATCTTCATCCCAAAAAACATGTAGCCTTTCATGTTCTAAGGTTGCAGCAAAGGTACGTTTTTTACCTGCTGACGCCGCAAGAACATGCTGTATATCATCTGAAAATTCAAAACCATCAGCTGTGAGCATTAAAACCCTATCTTCAATTAATAATCTTATGAGATACGGATAGTCATTTATTGAAAGATCTTTCTTAAACAAGCTATTGGCAAAACCCAAAACTTGATCTTTCGAGTAATGAAAACCAAGAACTCCTCGTAAGAATTTATCTTTCGGAAAGTTTGCATCTACATCTTTTGCAAAAATAGCCAACTCAAACACTGATTCAGCCAACTGCTTGGAATCTGCAAAATAGAGTTCATAACTCATAGCACGCATCTTCCACTTTTGTTCAAAAAAAGCTTTGTGTTCAGCCGGTAAATTTCCAATAATTCTACCGGGAAACCCATTCACGCTTTGCGTTTGCTCATCTGCAAGTTGAGAATATTTTTTAAAAATGTCCTCAGTTATTATATTCAACTCGGGTGTTGCAATATCTGAGTATTTTTCAAAAACTTCTTGCAAAATCGCTGCGTGAACAGGAGCTGCAAATAAACTCAGAAGCAATGCACCTACCATAAGACTTTTATTCATAATATTCCCAAACTTTCTTTTTCAAATCTAGGGGAATATATTCCCCTAGACTTGAAAATTATTAATACTTACTTCATTGTTCAAATTATAAAGCAGACAAATCAGAAATAAAGGATTCTGAATCGCCAACCAAGCCTTCTGCCAAAGAAAGAAGTGACTTAAGTGGTCCAATCAAGTTGGTAAGTTGTGACACGTCACCGGTTGTTACAGCGCTTACAGCAGCATCAGTAGCAGCTTGCTTTGCGCAACCACCGATGGATCCCATAGAAAGGCCGCCGCCGGTTTGTTGAGTAACTTCCAATAAGATAGCACCAACTAATTTCACGATTTCACCCATGTTGGCAGCACTTGTTTGTACACGAGGCAACAAAGAGCTCTTAAGATATTGACGATCTTGATCAGACAAGTCGTTTTCACCTAAATAAGCTTTTCTAGCAGAGGCAAGCTTAGCAGAAGCTGCTTTGTAAGCACTAATGCGATCGCTAGAAACTTCGTTAAAGGTCATTTCAGCATTGGCAAGACGAGTATTAGCAAGCTCGCGAATGGTGTTTGCACGAGTAATCATGTTATTATTTTGATAAACATCGGCAAGTTGCAAAGCAACACTGTTGTATTCTTGAGCAAGAGCCATACCGTTGCTACGTGTACCTTCAGAAACAGCACCTTGGGTCTTTTCTGCACCGGCTCTGTCTGCGGCAACTTTGTAACGAGCGTCAATGCCTTTAAGTTTTCTTTCAAGACCATTGATGCTGCCCCAATTTATATTGCTTCCTTGTTTTTCTGGAGCCGGCTTTTTCACGCTGTCCAAGGTAGCCATTTCCATGTCAGTTGAGTTGCTGCAAGCATCAGCAGCTTGTTTGTTGGTTTGACCCATAAGATCGGCTGCTGCGTAAACCAAACCGGCAGTTAACGTCAAAGCCAAAATCCATAAAAGAGTCTTTTTCATCTTCTTACTTTTCACGCTCATTCCTATCTCCTCATGTTAAAAGTTATTGAGTTATAAAATTATAAAATTAAACCTCTAGCCGTTTATTTTCCAAAAAATGTACCTGCCGCCCAAAAGAAAGGATGAATGGGCATTGGGTGATTGATAGGTCTATTGTTAGCTTTGGAAAGGCTAATATAATCGCGCAAAGTTTGCGAATAAACATGAACAATATCGGAGTTGCTGCCGGCGTTTTGTAAATTTTTCATAAATTGTGATAAAATATACGACGAAGATTCATCATCAACGAACCACAATGTACCATAAACATTGCTAACGCCACGACGCATAAACACATCCACAAAACTCACTTGGTCAACACCCGGAACCCAACCTGCCTTTCGCAGGCTTTTCTCAACTTCTGCAGCGGACATGGCATCACTGGTAACGTCGTTTTTAAGTGTTTTTGGGGCAAAAGTAACAGCAGTATTACACGCTGAGAGTATTACAACCTTCGTCTTATCAAAGGATTCTTTATCAAGACGCATGATATCTGTAATGGTGAACAGCCCATCGTCCTTACTTGGCAATGCCGAGTTATTTTGTCCAAAATGAAAATCTTTGCCTGCTTGCAAGTAGAGAAAACCATTCACCGGCGAGTATCCAACAAGTTGATTATCCACATACTCCTTACCATAGGCTAGCATTTCATATTGATTTGGGTCTTCTCTAAAGTTTGCACTTGGTTTATTTTCGAACCTTTTCTTAAGCCGTTCTGCGTATTTATCATATATGGTAACATAAGTCATATATACTTCAGAAAAGGGCACACCATGTGTGGCAAAATAAATGTATTCATATTGCGCACTTTTTAATTGATCAATAAACCATGCTTCGGTGGCGTTTTTCTCATAACGAATATCCTTAATGGCAGAATCGTGGGAAATACTGACATCAGCGTTTTCCACTTCTCGCTTTGCACCCTGAAGGTCCGGCATAAAGATATTGGTATTTCTTGGGTTACCAACGGCAAGCAAGGTTTTCAAGGAATCCTTACGCACCGGACTGGACAGACTTTCAATAAATGAAGGCCGTACCTGTGAAATATCATATTTTTCCACTAAGAAGTTAGCAGAATTTTCATCATATTCCTTGGTGAGCGATACAAAGGGAACTTGTGCCAAAAAACCACTTGCGATAAAATACAATTTCTTTTTATCTGCTATAAAGCCTTCCGCAGGCTCCACCAAGTATTGGTAAAGTTTATGCATGGTAGCACAAATCCGCTTGAATTCATCCTGATGCGAACCGTTAACCTTGCCGCGCCCGTACTTTTCTGTATAACCAACAAGTAACTCTTTTTTAATAATGCGATCAAGCTCGCCCTGCCCTACATTCACGATATATTGTTCAACTTTATTATTACTCATGGCTATAATAATAAGCTTATCGTTCAAGGGAAGGTATTGCAAAACTGCTTGGTCAGGCTCTAAATTCTTTTGAATTTTCTTAATATCTACCCTTGCAGCAGATTGGAATATAACGGCATCTTCGGGATATTGCTTTTCCCAAGCCGCCAATTGCTTCTTATAATCAGCATCTAGCTTTTTCACCACAGCAACTTGCTTCTTTGCCTCTTGCTTACGCATTTCATTTTGTTTTTTAGCCTCGGGATTCATTTTTTTGGTGTCTTTTATCACCATGGGAATGGCTTTTTCAGCTTTTTCCTGCTCTTTACCAAGAGTTATAAGTTTTTCATACGCCAGTTGCTTCTTGGGGTCATCAAACTGCACCTGCACCAAGGCAAGGCTGGCCTTGGAGATTTCATTGCGCAAAGTTTCATCAAATTGAATTTGTTTTTCTAAATATTTTTGCTGCTTAGTCTTGGCATAAAGGGCAGCACACACTTCGCGTGCTTCACCATAAAGGTCTTCCTTACCTGCCATATACTCACCAAGCAAGGAAACGCTGGCTAAATCAGCCCGCATTCCCGTTACAAGATCAATAGCTTGCGTATAATACTTATACGCTTGTTCCAACTGACCTTCTTGATATGCACAATACCCCAGTCCCTGCCAAGCTGACCAAATAAGCACCTTGGCAGAAATTTGCTCAGCTAACCCCAAAGCATTGGTATAGGCTTCTTTCGCCTTGGCCAATGCATCATTTTTGGGAATTTGTGGCATTTCCGGTTCGTCGTCAAAGATTAGATCGCGAGTTGACCTACTTGGAGCGCCAATGGTCTTAAAAATTCTACCTATTTGATTATAGGTTTCTGCTTGAGCACGGACTAAGCCAAGCTCATTATAAATATCCAGCGCTTTTGTATAGAAATCCAAAGCAACAGTATAATTTCTGTCCTCACGCTCAGCAATGGCTCCTTGTCCCAAAAGCGTACCGGCAATACCTTCTTTGAAGTTTACTAAACGAAAGAGCTCTTCGGCTTTACGATAATCGGCGCGTGATTCATTAAGCTTACCGGTCATGCGATAAAGCAAAGCTCTATTCACAAGCCCTATGGCCTCATGTTGCTTATTGCCAAGCTGCTGACCTATGGCTATGGAGGTCACAAAATTCGTCATGGAGTCCTTAAACTTACCTGCATCCTTGAGCAACAAGCCCATATTGTTCAGGTCTCCGCCCTCATTGGCCTTTAAGTCATTCTTTTTGGCCACATCAATGGCTGTATTTAAAAATTTCTGTGCCTCAGCATAATCACCACGCTCCCAATACAAAGTACCCAAGTTACTGTTGGCTTCGGCAATGGTTTGCGGAATATTAATTTTTTGCGCTATGTCATTGGCGACGGTCAAATTTTTAATAGCAGCATCAAATTGACCAATATTACCAAGACTTAACCCCATTCCGGTCAGCAGCCTAGCTACTCTGTCCGGCGGTGCATTTTTACCCAAAATTTTTAATGATTTATTGTAGTAAGCAATGGCTTGATGATAAACTTCAAGGCGGCGGTACATGTCACCAAGACCGGCAAGCCAATCTGCTTGCTCAACTTTTGGCATTCTTGGTACGGCTTTAAGATAGCGCTCAATGGCTTCGATACGCAACGCATATTGAGCGGTTTGATTGTAGCAATCAATAAGATTCTTAAAGGCTTGATTCAAAATTTTTTGATCAACCCGCTTTGGCTTTTCCACAACTTCGCCGTAAATATTTATGGCTGAGTCATAGTTTTTACCCTTCATAAAGCTAATGCCGGCTGTATTCAAAAAAGCATAGTATCCTTTTTGATTTCCTTGCTCTTTCAGCATATGAGCAACTTGCAAATACAAATCACCGGCTTCGTCAAATTGTCCGGCTGAAAATTTTTGTTTGGCTGCAGCAAACGTATCTTCGAGCACGCCGGCATGTACGCCAACACCTGAAAAAACAATGCATAAAGTAAACACTAAAATTTTTAACATACATTCCTCTCGCGCTTAAGACTTATAAAATTTACGGCACAAGACTTTGACACACTAAGAATCCAATGATTGAATATGCGAGCCGGCGCACCCGAGCTCCTAAGGCTTTTAGGGCGCGCCAATCTCACTTAGAGGAATAAGCAAACATCTAAAAGTATGTAAGCCTCATTTTTATTAAAGCTATTATTTGTGATTCAGCACAAAACGGGTAACCATAGGTTGTCCTTTTTCGGCTGTTTGACTCTTGGTATTTACATCACCTTCATCTTCATCATCAAAAACAAGGTCACGAGTTGTACGTTTTTCGTCCTTCCCGCCTGTGGAATCAGCAGAAGCTTGCAGCTTGTCGGTAACTTCCTTGAGCGTAGCCTTTGCGGTGATGATTTTTTCAATATCAGCAAGCTTTTCGGTGGCAAGAACGCATAACAGCTCTTCTTTACCGGGCTTATCATCAAACTTAAATGTTCCCTTCACCGGAACAGTATATTCTTGATTACGCTTCACGGCATTGTCTACACCGGCTTTTTCACTGGGAAAAAGGACTGTATAGTCACCGGAACTACCTTTTGCAAGCCAGTATACATATCCATCAATATTGGGAGTAAATACAAGCTTAATTCTATCGCCACTTTTAAATTCATGACTTGGAACTACAGTGCTTTTTTTGCCATCACGCAAAAGCACAATGGTGCTCTTCAAAGCAAGAGTTTGTGACTTTTCGTCTGTCTTTTTAGCAGCTTCTGCATCATCTTCATCATCAAACACAAGGTCGCGTGTTGTACGCTTAAACTCATCTTTTACAGACCCGGCGGCCGCAAAACTTTGGACGTCACACAGTAAAAATACCGACAAAACGCACACTAAGGAAGCAAAAAGAAACTTTTTCATACAATACCCCTTATAAGTAGTTGTTAGTAGACGTATTCAAA
>CAYJJP010000103.1:0-7310 GCA_964370525.1 uncultured Desulfovibrionaceae bacterium
AAAAACTTATGAGCGTATTTTTTAATTTAGATAGCTTTACAAAACTATTTCTTTTTCTTCTTGTTTTTGTCTTTTGTTTCAGCGATTAAACCCAAAGCTTCTGGATCATAACTTTCTAGTGGCCGTGTTCCGTCCATAAATTCACGAATAATTTTTTTACGAGCTTCGTAGCCTTGCTTATGAGCTTTGCTTATGGAAGCAGCACGCGGGTTAATTGCCTTTGTTGGATTAATATATTTACCGTTTTGCTTCAAACGAAAATCCAAATGCGGCCCGGTGGAAACGCCGGTACTTCCCACATAGCCAATAACTTGACCTTGACGAACCTTGCTCCCTTTTCTTAAATTACGTCCATATCGTGAAAGATGCGAGTAAAGTGATTCAAGCCCCGAAGAATGACGTACAGTTATATGCTTTCCAAACCCGCCGCGCCAGCCAAGATATTTGATCGTTCCGGAACCAACCGCCATAATCGGCGTGCCCGTTGGCGCGCCATAGTCAATGCCCAAATGTGGCCTGTAGGTTCCATAAACAGGGTGCCTGCGGCGATAAGTGTAACCGGAAGTGACACGCGTAAAACGTAAGGGTGATTGCAAAAGAACTTTGCGCATGTTTTCACCCTTGGCATTATAGTGCATTTCTCTATTATTACCGTCGTGATAAAGGAAGCTCTCTAATTTTTTGCCATTATTAGTAAATGTACCGCCAATTGTACGTCCGTAGCCTTTAAACTTTCCGTCAAGATAGAGTTTTTCGACCAAAATGGAAAAGGTGTCGCCTTTTCGCACATCTTTAATGAAATTAACATCCCATTTGAACATATTTACAACTGTAAGTGCCAGCGATTCTTTTTCATTTAACTTGAGCATGGTGCCGTACAAACTATCTTGGATTTCACCTTTAACAAAAGAAAGTTTTCTATCGTATTCAATTTTTTCTAGGAATGCATGAGGCTTATCGCCATCATTTTTAACGATAAGCTTTTCGGTATCATTAATTTGATATTCAAAATAAGTAATTTTTTCCTTTTCGGTATCATAGGTAATAGTATAGGGTTTACCGATTTGAAAGCGTGTAACGGGATGAACTTTTCCGATGATTTTTGCTAAAGCGTAGGCTGATTTATGGTCTGTATGATCTTGAAATATTTCAATCAGGTTATCGCCTTCTTCCACTTTTGCTTCGACGGTTTGAAGGGTAGTAAATTCGAGTTTTTTGTCTAAAGTTTCTTTGCTATCCGTTTTCAGCGAAGGTTTACTTTCTTCTTTGCTTGCAGTTTCTTCTTGTTTTTTTGTATCCGTTTCTTTAGTCGGTTTTTCTTCTGCGATTTCTTCTTTAGGGGTTTTTTCTACAGCATATTCTGCTTTAAGTTCTGAATCTTGATTTTTTTGCGCAAGCTCTTGCTGTGCTAAAGGTGCTTCCTTTTCATCAAGCTTTTTTTCTAATGTCGGTTCCTCTTGCGCTTGCAAAGGCTCCGGTTTTTCATCATTTTCAGGCTTTACAACATCAGAAATGCTTTTCTCGGTCTGCTGAGCGGACAATTCCGGTTTAACAAGCTCTTCTAATTCAGCATTTTCAGAAAGCTTGGATTTTTCAGAAGAAATATCCGTCTCTTGCTCTTTCAGCTTGGAACTTTGTAAGCTAAAAACATCAGATGAAAAAACAACTTCGCCCAGCTCTTTTTGCTGTTTTTGTGCATCTGCGGACTTTTGTTCAACTTTATCAAGTTTTTTTTCAACATCGTCTATATTTTTTATGTTTGATGTTGAATTCTTATTACTTTTCTCAACTTTTTTGTCTGTCGCTGCGGTATGTTGTTCAGAAGAACTTACTTCTGAATCACCTTGCATAACTAACCATATTTTTGGACCGAGCAGTCCGCCGCTGATGAAAATGGATAAACCAAGAACGGTATACAGAAAATTGCGAATCATGTAGACCTCAATATTAGGTTGCAGTTAAATTTTTTTGCTATCTTACTCTTATAACTTGAAGTTATTTTATACTAAATAAGGATTATTGTCCACAAATAATGCAAGTTATTAAAAAAAGACATCTATGGCAATGCTTTTATTTAGTCATGGCTGACAAAGATATTAATGATTTAATATAAAAGAACTTTTTAGCTATTATTGTAATTCATTACATTATGAATATTTTGTTTATCAAATAGTTATGAAGCCATGCTTAACGGGACTCTATACCGACGCCGCTATCACTTTTAGGTTTATTTTCCCGGCGGCTGGTTTTTTTTTCGTTTACACGCAACCAAAATCCCTGATGATTTGCCATGGCAAATGGAGTCACCTGATTCTTATATTGCTCTGCTGAAACGAGCAAGTAAACCGGCTTACTTAAATTATCTAATACAAAGGATTTATTTCCTGTCTTGGCAACTAAAACCGCATGTCCGCCAATATTAATATTATCGTGTAAAAAAACCAACCAAAGATCTTCTGCCGGCCACTTAAAGTGTTGCAGTGCAAAATATTTAGTGATGGCATAGTCTTCACAATCCCCACTACGATTGGAAATAAACTCTTGCGGTGTAGCCCAATGTTCATTTTTACCATAAAAATCTTTATCTTTTCGAGAAGATATACTATTGAAAAAGCCGTTTACATTTCGCAAAGTCTTTAAGGGATTTGGCTTTTTTTCCGTCACAGAAACCAACGCTTTCCATTGATTTTGATGTACTCTTGGCAAAGGAATATTGTTTCCTTCAAAAATATTTTTGTCATAAACCTGATTAATCTCTTTCCAACGATTACGCATGATGTCAATTTTTTTAGGCAGTTTGCTTTTTTCTACCAAGACAAATTCAGCACCAAGAATATGCACTCGAGGTGAATTTTTAGGTAAAACAAGCTCCACGCTTTTTGCTTCAGCCCTAGCTGTAGACAGAGTAAAAGCAAAGATAAGGAACAAGAAGAAAAGAATTTTAGATTCTTTCATGGATAAATCTCACTATTCTAAGGGCATTTAAGCCGACAGAATGTAATTTAAAGGAGAAGGTTCTTTTGACGCTGTTCGCACAAATGGAGTGCGCATAAATTCTTTAGTTTTGTTTCAAACTCATATTTGCAGGGGAAGCCGTTTACTTTCCCCCACAATTTCCTACATTATATAACGCTAAATTCCCATTATATTAAAGCCACCATCCACATAAATAATTTGGCCGGTAACTGCGCTAGATAAATCTGAAGCCAAGAATACTGCTGTATTACCGACATCTTCAGTGGTTACATTGCGCTTTAAGGGAGCATGTTCTTCTATGTGAGTGAATATATTTTTAAGACTTGCCACAGCTGAAGCTGCCAAAGTTTTTATTGGCCCGGCTGAGATGGAGTTAACACGAATACTTTTCGAACCAAGGTCATAGGCTAGATAACGCATGGAACATTCTAGCGAAGCCTTGGCAACGCCCATGACATTATAGCCGGGCAGTACACGTTGCGAACCATTATAGGTCATGGTAATGACCGAAGCACCATTTACTAAAAGTGGCTCAAAAGCCTGACAGACTGCCGTGAGCGAATAAGCAGAAACATCCTGAGCAAGACTGTAGCCGGAACGCTTCGTATCCACAAAGCGACCTTGCAAATCTTCACGATTGGCAAAAGCAACGGAGTGCACCAATATATCAATATTGCCCCATTTTTCTTTGACAGTATCAACAGCAGAGGAAATAGTTGCGTCATCGCAAACATCAAGCGACACATTAAATTCTCCGCCTAATTCTTCGCTAATGGGCTCAACTCTTTTCTTAATTGCATCCCCTACATATGAAAAAGCTAAACGAGCGCCATGCGCCTTAAAAGCTTGAGCAACGCCATAAGCTATACTTTTATTGTTAGCAACGCCAAGGATAAGCGCTTTTTTTCCTTCAAGTAGCATTTCAAACCCCCTTGTTATGCATCAAAAGATGTACCGGTAAGAATTTTATAAGCTTCAGCATATTTTTCTGCTGTAGCATCAATAACGTCTTGTGGCAAGACGGGAGCCGGTGGGGTTTTATCCCAAACTTGTGCCATAAGCCAATCACGCAAATATTGCTTGTCAAAGCTTGGTTGAGCACGGCCTTCTTCATATTGGTCAAGCGGCCAAAAACGTGAAGAATCCGGAGTCATTACCTCATCAATAAGGATAAGCTCGTCACCAACCATGCCAAACTCAAACTTTGTATCAGCCATAAGAATGCCACGGGTTTGAGCATAGCTACGACCGGCTTCAAAAATGCGCAAAGAAATATCTTCTACTTTTGCAGCGATTTGCGCGCCTAGTAATTTCTTGGCTTGCTCAACTGTAATATTTTCATCATGCTCACCAAGTTCTGCCTTGGTGGAAGGGGTGAACAATGCAGGCTCAAGCTTAGCTGATTCCTTCAAATTTTCCGGAAGCTTATATCCACACAATGAACCGCTTGACTTATAATCCTTCCATCCGGAACCGGTCAAATGACCACGCACGATACATTCAACCGGAAGAGGCTTTGCCTTTTTAACCAACACAGAACGCCCTTCAAGCTCGTCCGCCCACTGCTCCAGCTCCTTGGGAAATTTATTCACATCGCTTTCAATAAGATGATTGGGAACAATATCCTTAAAGCGTTCCATCCAAAAAAGAGTTATTTTATTTAGAATAACACCTTTATAAGGCACAGGCTCGCGCATGATTACGTCAAAAGCAGACATGCGATCAGTGGTAACTATGAGCAAGGTTTGCTCATCTATTTCGTACATATCACGAACTTTTCCACGAGCGATCATGGGAAAAGTACTAATATTGCTTTGCTTAATTACTTGCATAATTTCTCCTTACTTAGCATACATTGCATGCATCGGCATGTATTTTCTTATTAAATTTTCTTATGTTTTATGCTGGTTATTTATTATTTTTTGATTCTACATTCCATACTTTTCGCATGTGCTTCCAGCCCCTCAAGACGTGCAAGTCTTGCGATGGATTCGGCATTTTTTTGTACAAAGGCAGGGGACGCCGCCACAATAGACGAGCGTTTGCAAAATGTCTGTACCGATAGAGCCGACGAAAAACGTGCTGTCCCCATGGTGGGCAAAACATGATTTGGGCCGGCAAAATAATCCCCCACGGCTTCAGGCGAATGCGAGCCCATAAAGATTGCTCCGGCGTTGATAATGCTTGGCATCATACTCCACGGATCTTTTACACAAAGCTCCAAATGCTCCGGCGCAAGCTTGTTGGCAAAGGCAACGCCCACACGCATATTGGGCACAATCACTATTGCACCATAATCAGTGAGGGATTTATTGGCAAGCTCAGCTCGTGGTAAAGCTTGACACTGCTTATCTAATTCACGCTCAATGGCTTCGGCCATGTAGGGAGTGTCGGTAATGCAAATGGCTGAGGCCAGGCTGTCATGCTCTGCTTGCGAAAGCATGTCCGCTGCAACCCATGCAGGATTTGCAGTACTGTCTGCCAGAACCAGCACTTCACTTGGGCCGGCTATCATATCAATACCCACTCGCCCTTGCACCATGCGCTTGGCTGTTGTGACATAAATATTTCCCGGGCCGACAATCACGTCCACCGGCTTAATGCTTTTTGTGCCAAAGGCCAAGGCTGCAATGGCCCACGCTGAACCCATGCAATACACTTCGTCTATATCCAAAAGATGCGCCACTGCTAAAATATGTGGATTTATGGTTCCATCCTCACGAGGAGGAGTTACCACAGCAAGATTATTAACTCCGGCAACTTGCGCCGGAATAGCGTTCATGAGTAAGCTAGAAAGAAGGGGGGTATTGCCACCTTGGCCGCCGGGGACATAAAGTCCGGCCCTTGCCACCGGTAACACTCGTTGACCGAGTATGGTTCCGTCCTCATGGGTGATAAACCATGATTTTTCTACTTGTGCCTCGTGAAAAGTACGAATATTTAGGGCAGCTTCCGATATTATATTCATGTCTTCGCCGGACACTTGAGCAGCACCCTTGGCAATGCTTCTTACGTCAAGGCGTAAGCTAAAAGGCGAGTCGTCGTTAGCCAGATCTTTACAATCAAAGCGTTTTGTATATTCAAGCAAGGCCTCATCACCACGATTCCGAACTTCTTGCAGAATTTCACTTACGACATTGTCTACATTTTCTTCTGTATTTTCACGACCTTTTATAATCTCTTCCAATAATGGCCAATCTTTTTCTGAATTGCATTTCAATACGCGACAGGACATATTTTCTCCTTATGCGGGCTAAACCTCGTGCCCTTAAGTCCGTTCGTCCTCTGCTTCATCATAATATACCTTAAAAGCAAATGACATTTGACTATACAAGATTAATATATAAAAGTCGAGTAATTCTATGGCAAGGATTTTAGTTGCGAAAATTGCGCAACGCAAGCGAAATAAACCTTTATAACAAAGAAGCATGCAAAATACGCATTGCGTTGTTGCGAATTAAAAAGACTCATTACGGCAAATATATTCAACATTAAGGGAGCGTATGCTTTAAATACACCCTTTCTTGCATATCATAAACGGTAAAGGTACCATCTTCGTAAATGGCATAGCTGCGTGGATAGCCACTTTTAGGCAAGCTTATACTACCCGGATTCCACCAATACACATGCTCACGCTCACCGGCAACGGGAACGTGCGTATGTCCGGTAAGCATAACAGTACCCTTGGGGATAAGCGAAAAATCCGGATCACGCCCGAATTGGTGCCCATGCGCTGCCATAAGGCTATATCCATCGACATACAGTTGCAAGCTTTCGGTCAGCGGAAAAGGTATAAGCCCTTCATCCACCAAGGCATCACAATTTCCACGCACGGCTAAAATCTCTGTACCATAGTCCATTATGTCGCCAAGCTTTTGCGCTACTGCCTGCGGCGTATATTGCTCAGGCAAGGGATTTCTGGGGCCGTGATACAGGTAGTCACCAAGCAAAATACAAAGCTTTGGTTGCAATTCTTGAGCCTTTTGCTGTAAAAATCGTGCGCTTTCAAGAGATCCGTGTATATCGGAGGCAATGAGAATACGCATACTACGCTTCCCTACCAGTCTCGCCTTCGCTATCATTATTGCCATCACCTAACGACAAGGCCTCATCCACAAGCATGATGGGGATTCCTTCACGAATGGGATACATGACCGAACAACCGGCACAAATAAGCCCTATATCCTGAGCGCTTTCACTCTTCAAAGTTAAATCACCGTGACAACGTGGGCAAGCCAGAATGCTCAAAAGTTGACTGTCCATATATTCCTCATAGTTTAACATTATTATCAAAAGCGTATTTTCGCAAGCACAGCGCAATGCGCTATTACTTA
>CAYJJP010000104.1:0-7308 GCA_964370525.1 uncultured Desulfovibrionaceae bacterium
AAAATAATGGGGTGACAATATAAATTCAATGCATTATAGGGTGAGGACATATTTTGTTCTAACGTGTAAGCTGCGTGTACAATGCTTACTTTAATGTAACGGGCATCTGCTTGCAATTATGAGGGTACTATGGCAAAATTTATAAAAATTTTAACTGTTTGTTTCACTATTGTGATAAGTTTTCATGCGCAAGCATGGTCAGCAATAAAACCGCAAGGTATGGACGTTTATGGTACTGTTTCTCCTCCTCCCGGTAAGGATGCCGCCCAAAATGCGCAATCGGGACAACAGGCAGGACAAAGAAATGATCAGGGGTTTCAAACATATCAAATAACTCCGGCTCCAAAAAATGTAAAAAATACCTCGCCATCTCTTGTGCAACCGGGGGCCGTGTCGCCGGCAGCTCCTGCAACAGGGCAGGGTGCAAGTGCACCGCAATCGCCGGCCTCTTCTGCTACAGAGGAAGAAATTCAAAAGCCGAATGTGCCCAGCGATGAGGATATGAAAAAAACCTATGAGCAAAGCTTGCAGGATTTTGCAAACGGCAAATACCAAGAAGCCATTGATACTTGGAAAAAGCTTGCCGATAGTGGTTATGCGCCGGCTATGATTGGTCTTGGGCTTATGAATGACAATGGAAGCCCTGCTGCAAAAATATCTGTAAATACAAAGGAAGCGCTGACTTGGTTTCGCAAAGCAGCAGACCTTGGACATCGTGACGGTATGTATCACCTTGGTCGTATGCTGGTGCATGGGCGTGGAGATGCGCAAAATAAAAAATATCCCGAAACGGCTGCCGAATGGTTTCGCAAGGCAGCAGATCTTGCTCAGCACGATGCGCAATATGCCCTTGGTGTTTTATATGAAAACGGTAACGGGGTGGTGGGTAATATTAAACATGCCGTTTCGTGGTATAGCCTTGCAGCAGCAGGGCAAAATGTACCGGCGCTCGCACGACTTGGGCATTTTTATAGGGTTGGGAAGGGCGTAACCAAGAACATTGGAAGAGCCACGCTCTTGCTCTATGGTGCGACCATGGCCGGTAATGCGGCAGCACGTCAAGAGCTTTATGATATGGCTTTGGCGCATTTTGGAGATAAAAAAATGCCTAAAGTAACGCTGTTTGGTTTGGACCTTGCGGCAGATAAGGGTATTACACGTTCCGACATGCGCGCGGCGCTTTCTGTGTCGGAAATTCCCCCAAAGACCGAAGATATTAAAAATATTTGTGATGTATATTCCATAACACCCAAGGTTCCGGGCGCCAAACAAATGGCCGCATGTTACGGCGCCATTTCACCCAGTAGCAATGCGGCTGAGCAAGAACTTGGCTTTATAATGATTGATTATCCTGTCAAGGAGGAAAGTGAGGCCGAAATCATCCAAAATATGGTTGCTGAGCGTTTTGGCCCGCCCACTGCCGGTGAAAAAGGACAGGCTTTTGTGTGGAATATGGGCAATGTTATTGTGGCAACACAATATTCACCCGCCAACAAGGAAGTTGGGTTAATGTATATTATACCAAGGGTATACCATATGACCCAAAGAAAAAAACAATAGCCCAAAGGCTCTGAAATATGACAAAGCTTATCTGCACTGTACAGCTCAACGGACTGACTCACGATGGCCGCGCCTTGGGCAGAATTGAGGCTCTCACCGCCGATGTCTTGGACAGTGAGCGTAATGTTCAGCTCAAAGAGGGACAAGTTGTTTTTGTGGACAACGCTATTCCCGGTCAAACAGTTCGCGCGCTAATCACAAAAAATAAAAAGTCTTATGCCGAAGCGACCTGCATTGAGGTGCTGGAAGAATCGCCCACAAGTCGGCCTGCGCCTTGTGAGCATGCTGCAAGCTGTGGCGGATGTCCGCTTCAATCCATGCCTTATGACACACAGCTTTACTGGAAAGAACGCATGGTTAGGGATGCGTTGCAGCGTATAGCCAAAATTTCAGAAGCGGAAGCGCTTAATATTCAAAGTATTATTCCATCACCACAGCAGTGGGAATATCGTAATAAAATGGAGTTTGCCTTTGGCACTGCTCAAGCCCCCGATGCTCAAGGAAACACATTGCTTCTTGGACTGAGGGCAAAAGCTTCGCACACTATCGTTTCGGTGCCTTTTTGCCAACTTATGCCGCAAAATTGTCTGCGTATCCTCGAAGAATTGCGCAAGCTTTGCCAAGCCGCAGGTTTGCAAGCATGGAACCAAGATGCTAATCCAAGCAGTGTTTTACGCCACGCCATTATCCGCACAGCCCATGCCGACAAGCGTGTATTGCTCGTTCTGATAACTGCCAAGACTAACAAAGATATTCGTAATAAAATTGCTCGAGTAGGTCGGCAGCTCATGGATGAGAATAAAGAAATCAGTGGTTTTGTGCATGATGAAACCGGATCTCGTTTACTGTTTGCACAAGGTGAAAAAAACATAACTAAACTTGGGCAAAGCTCTCTGTGTCAGCGACTTGGACATATGGAATATTCCTATGAACACAATAACTTCTTTCAAATCAACTCGCAAGCGACTGCAAATTTAATACAACTCTTGGAAGGCAGTGCTGCAAAACTTATTGAATCTGCTAAGCAGCAAAGCCCTTGTCTTTGGGATTTATATTGTGGTGTGGGGGCGCCGGGGCTTAACCTTGCCCAGTATTTTTCGGATTTGTATGGGGTTGAAATCAATAAAGATGCTATTAATATTGCCCAACGTAATGCGCAGGATATGGACATGCAGCATTGTCATTACGTTGCAGGCGATGCCAAACAAGTTTTACGGAATTGGCCACGCCCATATTTGGTGTTGGCAGATCCTCCTCGTGCCGGGCTGCATCCTGATATTGTAAAAACTATTCTTCAAGCACAGCCCAAATATATTATTTATGTGTCTTGCAATCCGGCAAGTTTTGCACGTGATTTAGCTTTGTTTTCCGGCGATTATTTTTTAAAAGAGCTTACTCCGTTCGATTTCTTCCCGCAAACTGCTCATGTGGAAACTTGTGCCTTGCTAGAAACAAAAGCAGGTTTGTGACTTGCATAGCACAGTATATTTTGCTAGATGTTCTTTCAATGCATGATACTTCAATGCATATTTATATTTTTTAGGAGTGTGTCACATTATGAAAAAATTTTTTGCTTTATGCCTTTTTGCTATACTTTTAGCAACTTCGCCTGTAAGCGCTGCCGCAAAAACGTATATTAACGGTATTGATGCTAACTATCCTCCTTTTGGATACATGGACGAAAAGGGTAAGCCAGCCGGTTTTGACGTAGAATCCATGGATTGGATTGCAAAAAAAATGGGTTTTAAGGTAGAGCACAAGCCCATTGCATGGGATGGAATTATTCCGGCTTTATTGGCTAAACAAATTGACATGATTGCTTCCGGTATGAGTATAACTGCCGATCGCCGTAAAATGGTAGAATTTTCTAATCCTTATTGGGAAGTTTCTCGCGTGTTCATCGCCGGCAAAGACGCTGATATGACGCCTGCTCAAGTTCTTTCAAAGCCCATAAAGCTTGGTGTACAACGTGGTACCTCTGAGGCTTCTGACTTTCAAAAAGAGCAAAAAGAAAAAAAATATCCTTTGGAAATTGTTTACTATGAATCAGCTCCGCTTATCGTAGAAGACTTGATTAATGGTCGTATCCAAGCAGGTCTTATGGATAAATTGCCTGCTGATGACTCCATAAGCAAGGGCAAGGCAGTTAAAATTATTGGCACCCATGGCAAGCCTGACAGTTTTGGCGTTGCCGTACGCAAAGACGATGCTGAACTTCGCAAAATGGTTAATGATGGCTATAAGTTGCTCATGGCTGATCCTTATTGGATTGAATTGCAAAATAAGTATTTGAAAAAGAAATAATTTGTAACTTTATTTAACACCTTCACGATGAATACAAAAAATCGTGAAGGTGTTATACTGGATAGATATGGAAGTATTAAAGACAGTTATTGAGGCCATACCCTATATTTTGGGCGGTAGCCTTGTGACCATTGCCAATGTGAGTATTTCGCTGATTATTGGCCTTGTATTAGGTGTCCCCTTGGCAACATTGCAAGTGTACGGGCCGGGCTTTGTACGCCGAATTATTTCCATATATGTATGGTTTTTCCGTGGAATCCCCATCTTAGTCTTATTGTTTCTTTTCTTTGGACTTTTTGTTTCGCTGGGGCTGAGTGCCAATCCATTTCTCATATCTTGTATCGTGCTTGGTTTAACAAGCACAGCCTATCAATCGCAAATTTATCGAGGCGCAATTTTGGCATTGCCGGAAGGGCAACTCAAGGCAGCTCGTGCCCTTGGCATGCGTGATAGCACAGCCATTAGGCAGATAATTTTACCGCAAGCCTTGCGCATGTCCATACCGGGATTTGCCAATGAATTTTCAATCTTGCTTAAGGATTCAGCTATTTGTTATGTGCTTGGAACGCAAGAAATCATGGCTCGTGCTAATTTTGTTGCTTCCCGCACCTATGAGCATTTGGCCTTTTTTGCATTGGCCGGCGTAATTTATTTTGTCATTACGGTCATTGGTTTTAAACTTTTGCGCAAACTTGAAGAGCGCACCTATATTCCCGGCTATGCCACGTCCTAGAGAGTTTGGCAAAGG
The DNA here is from genome assembly GCA_964370525.1 of uncultured Desulfovibrionaceae bacterium. Lineage (GTDB taxonomy): Bacteria > Desulfobacterota > Desulfovibrionia > Desulfovibrionales > Desulfovibrionaceae > CAYJAD01. The sequence continues at coordinate 4,613 of CAYJJP010000104.1, forward strand.
AGCATATGAATACCACCGTCCTGAAAGTACAATCCATCAGTAAAACTCTTGGTGGAAAACAAATTTTGAGCGATTGCTCTTTGTCCATATTGCGCGGAGAGCTCAAGGTGCTCATCGGGCCTTCAGGTGCTGGAAAAAGTACCTTGTTGCAATGTATAAATTGCCTTGTTCCTCCGGATCAAGGGCAAATTTTCTTGGAAGACCAAGAACTTGATTTGAAAAATGTCCCCATGCTTTGTTCGTTTCGTGCGCAAGTTGGTATGATATTTCAAGATTTTAATCTTTTTGACCACCTGACCGCCGAGGAAAATGTCGCCATTGCACTTAGAAAGGTACGCGGTTTTTCAAAGTCTGCTGCCAAGGATAGAGCGCTGGCGGAACTTGATAGAGTTGGGCTTGCTTTGCGCACAAAGCTTTATCCGGCGCAACTTTCCGGCGGACAAAAGCAAAGGGTAGCCATAGCCAGAGCGCTTGCCATGGATCCTAAGGTTATTTTGCTTGATGAACCAACCTCTGCCCTTGATCCGGAATTGGTAGGCGAAGTTCTTACAGTTATCCGAGATTTGGCACGCGGCGGTATGACCATGCTCATGGCAACGCACCAAATGGAGTTTGCGCGCGCCCTTGCCAACGAAATTATTTTTATGGAAAAAGGGCATATTATTGAAAAAGGAACGCCGACGGAACTGTTGTCCAAAGCAAGCAGAACTCAAGACTTCTTTAGTAAAATACTTGACTTAGAAATAAGTGAAGAAGATAAATCTGTAAAAAAATCTTAAATGTAAAGAAGCTCAGACATGTTTGATTCCGAATTTTTATACGAAACTCTGCTCCCGGCACTGAACAACGGCTTTTGGATGTCTGTGGCTCTCATTATTCCCTCTGCCATTTTGGGCTTTTTGGGCGGTATATTAGTTGGTATACAAAGGGTTTACGCCAGCAAAATGTGGCGAAAAATTGCAGATTGGTATGTAACAATTGTGCGCGGCGTGCCCTTGGCTGTGCAATTGCTTATGATTTATTATGCCTTACCGAAAATTGGCCTCTATTTTGACCCCTATGTAGCCGCACTAATTAGCTTTACGCTGTGTTCTGCTGCCTACCATTCCGAATATATTCGTGGAGCGCTTTTTTCCATACGTCAAGGGCAAGTGCTTGCGGCGCAGGCGCTTGGGATGACAAAGGTACAAACCATTTTATTTATTATTATTCCTCAGGCCGCACGCCGTGCCTTGCCGGGTTGCGGTAATGAAATTATTTACCTTATAAAATATTCTTCGCTGGCGCACTTTGTTACCGTCATGGATATTATGGGCGAGGGCAAGGCTGTTGCCTCCAATACCTTTAGATTTACTGAAGTTTTTCTTGTTGTGGGCGCTTATTATCTTGCGTTGGTTACAGTGGCGACGTGGGTATTGCAAAAGCTTGAACGGCAGTACCATGTACCGGGCTTTGGGCAAAGATAATTTATGGCGGATATGCCTGTTATTGCAGCGCCTTGGGCGAACTTTGTGCCAAGTATAAAATCCGGCAAGCATTTAAGTATACTGGAAAGAGTTGAAGAACTTCGTAATGACGGAAAAATAATATATCCTGATAATAATAATATATTTCGAGCTTTAGAGTTGACTGCACCACAAGAAGTTAAGGTCATCATTCTTGGGCAAGATCCTTATCATGCCAAGGGGCAGGCGCATGGCCTGTGTTTTTCTGTGCCGAGTTCTGTTAAGACTCCACCTTCATTGAGAAATATTTTCTTAGAAATGAATAGTGACCTGTACAATGGTCAAAGTGCAATAAAGCCAGAAAACGATCTTTCCCGTCTTGCAAGGCAAGGGGTCTTGCTCTTAAATACCGTTCTCACAGTGGAAGAAGGTAGAGCGCAAAGCCATGGAAAACTCGGCTGGCAAAGCATTACTTACGATATATTGCAAAGCGTTGCGCAAGCGCAGGTTTGTGCTGTCTTGCTTTGGGGAAAGCCGGCAGCCGAGTATGCAGAGATTTTTGCCGCATCTCCACATGACCACCTTGTGCTCAAAGCAGCACATCCCTCTCCGCTTTCGGCGCACCGTGGCTTTTTTGGCTGCAAACACTTCTCAAAGGTTAATGCTTGGTTGCTTAGCCAAAATAAAAGCCCCATCGCTTGGTAGTTGCAAGCAATTTTCGCAAAGTTTTGTTACATGATAACCCTGGCAAATGCTCATTTTGATGAAGTTTTGCCAGTTTATCATAGGTGTAACTGCTTGTTATATTGAATTTTAGATATCAATGTTCATCGTCAATCCACGAGTCATCGTCCAAGATGGTATATGTACGCACGAAAATGTACGTTTTTTCGTCGTTTTGTGTAAGAACTCCGGTTACTTCAACATGAGCGCCAACGTGATGTTGCAAATCCACTCCGGCACCCTTGGGAGTAACAATAAATTCCTCAGTATCCACAAGCACACACACATGTCCAAGTGAGGTTTTGTTAGGCAAAGCGTCCACTTGACCTTGCACGGTAACAACGTTTGACATAAAGAGCCTTCCTTTTACTCTATGCTTTGATTACGAAATAATTACGCGAACATTGAAAAATGTTTAATGGATGTACTGTAAACATTTTTCATAAAATTGCAATCTTTTTTTACATTTTATACACACTATTTGTGCAGATTGTCTTGCCAGAAAAAGTATTGGCATATTTTTCTAAG
>CAYJJP010000105.1:0-7287 GCA_964370525.1 uncultured Desulfovibrionaceae bacterium
GCTTGGCGAATCCACCAAGTGGCATAGGTAGAAAATTTATAGCCCCGTTGATATTCAAACTTATCAACGGCCTTCATGAGCCCAATATTGCCTTCTTGTATTAAATCGAGGAATTGTAAGCCGCGATTTGTATATTTTTTTGCAATAGATACCACAAGGCGCAAATTAGAGCGAATAAGTTCTTGTTTTGCGCGCATGGCATGGTTATTGCCGCGTTTAATGCGCCAAAGAACTTCTTCAAGGTCTTGCACGTTGTGGCAGCATTTTTCTTGCAGGCGGCGTAAAATTTCTATTTTACCGATAATCATTTCTTTAAAGGAAAAAAGTTCGTCAACGCTGAAATTGAGCTGTTTTGCTGCTTCATTGGGGTTAATGGTGCGCTCTTCGATGCAAGTAAAAAGCTCTTGTATCTCTGCTTGAGTGCGCCCGGTAGAGAGGATATAGGCTGACAAATCACGCTGACAGTTGTGCATTTGTCGCACATAATCTTCTACTGTTTCAATAATACGATCGATAAGCGTTTTTTCAAGCTTAATATCGCGCAGACGCTCAACAACCTCTTCTTTATAAGTTAAAATCTCTTTTTGAATGCCGGCAACACGTCTTTCTAAGGTGCAGCAATCGTCAAGCTTTGAGTAAACTTTCTTCTTTTTGCGGAAAGTTTGCTTAATTTCGTCTAGCAAAAAAATGACACGACTGCGTTGACTCATCTCGTCTTCGCTGGGGTCATCTTCTTCAATGGTTTTTACCACATCCTTAAGCTTAATGCGATTGGTGCGCAAGTCTTCACCCACATTGATAAGTTCCTCAACAGCTACGGGGACTTCAACCAATGCATACAAGACATCTTGCTCGCCAAGTTCGATTTTTTTAGCAATAACCACTTCTCCATCACGGTCAAGCAGAGGAACCGCACCCATCTCGCGCAAATACATGCGCACAGGGTCGGTATTGCGTGAAGAATAATCGACGGTTTCTTCATCTTCTACCAAATCAAGACTGCCTTCACCCACAATATCTTCGTCATTTTCGGTGGCATTGATGGTAATTTTTTTGCCTTCTTTTTCAGAATCCACAATGGCAATGTCATGCTGTTCAAAGATGGTAATAACCTCTTCAAATTGCTGTTCTGAGCTACTCATTTCAGCAGGCAAGGCCTTTGCAACCTCATCAAAGGTTAAAAATCCCATGCTTTTACCCTTGTCAATCAGGGTTTTAATCTGCTGTATGTCCTTAATATTACTCATCAATCCTCCTTCTTTCTCGTTGCTTGCTGCAACACACGAAGATAATCTAATTGCTTTTCAAAGTCACCAATTTCTGCATTTTCTCTTAAAGCTGCACATAAGGAATTTTTCTGTATTCCTGCTTGGAACTGTTCCAATATCTTGGCAAGTTCTTGAAGTTCCTTTTCACCGTCGTCACGGGGTGGAGCTTCACCGGTGCAGCTTTGCGCCCAAAATCTGTTTTCTCGCTCGTCAAGTTGATAGAGAACCTCATCTGGCCCAAATGCTTTAATTTTGTTCCACAGTCTGCGTGCTATATCGCTGTTTAAGGCAAGATCTGCACCCAAGTTTTGCAAATCCTCGAGGCGATGTGGATAGCGCACAGCATACATCATAATTTGTTTGTCACGCATGGCAAGCGGCGTCAGTCTTGCTCGTTCGCCATGTTCTGTTCCGGCCATGTTTGAAGGATGGCTTTGTGCGTGATATTCATCTTCGTGTGAGCGCTTTGAACCTCTGTCGTATGAATTTTGGCGATTTTTCATAACAGTTTGGCGTAACGCTTCTTCTTCCAGCTGTAAACCTGCAGCCAGTCTGCTCGTAAAAGAGCTTATAAGTTCTGGTATTTCTACCTTTTGTAAAAAAGTTTTTGCCCAATCAATAGCTTCCTTGGGAGCCATATTTCGTAAAACAGAAAGACAAAAACTCATGGCATCAGAAGCTTGCGCTTGCAACCTTTCAAAGGCTTCCTTGCCCTGATTGTGAAGTAAGCTGTCAATGTCCTCCCCTTCAGGTAAAAGTATTACGCTACATTTCAACCCGCGTGTTAAAATCATTTCACTGGCGCGCAAGGCCGCTTTTCTGCCGGCTTTATCGCCATCAAAAAGCAAGATGATATGCGAAGTAAAGCCGGACAAACGCTTGATTTGCTCCGGAGTCAAGGCTGTACCGAGGACGCCCACGGCATTATCATAGCCAAACTGATGTAGGGTTAATACATCCATATACCCTTCGGTAAGCAACACGCTTGCCTGTAAACTAATACCTTTTCGAGATTGCGCAAGACCATAAAGTTGGTCTCCTTTTTTATAAATAAGAGAATCTGAACTATTTATATACTTTGCTTCATCTTCTTGGCCAATAATTCTTCCACCAAAAGCAATAATTTGATTAGATAGTGAGAAAATGGGAAAAATAAGCCTTGCTCGGAAGCGGTCATAAGAACGACCTGATTTCTCGCTTCTCCCCAAAAGTCCGGCTTCGACGGCTTCTTTTTCATTAAACCTTGCTGTTTTTAGAGCGTTGCTAAGATTTTGCCAATCATTTTTTGCCCATCCAAGGGAAAACTTTCGCACAATTTCCGGACTAAGCTTACGCGCTTCAAGATACTCTCGGCACGTTTGTCCATCTTCTTTAGAGAGGTTGTCCACAAAATGTGCCGAGGCAAAAGCGTACATGCGAAACATATTTTGTCGTAATGATTGCGTTTGCCTAGCGTTTTGCGTGGAATTATTTGCAGAAAAATTTTTCCCGCCTCCATGCTGTGGCGTCCATGGGTCAAGAACAATGCCGGCTTCAAGGGCTAATTGCTCCAAGGCTTCACCAAAATCAACGCCATTGATAAGCATGTAAAATTTAAAAATATCTCCGGAAGCTTGGCATCCAAAGCAATAAAAAAACCCTTCTCGTTCATCAACAGAAAAAGAAGGTTTTGTTTCTTGATGAAAAGGGCAAGGCGCAGCCATTCGCGCGCCATTGGGTTTTAAATCCACATAGCGGCGAATAACATCAACAATACTGAGTCTTTCTTTAATGTACCCGATGGCTTGTTTGCGATCCATGTTCTTGGTATGTAGTTTTTCCTTAGTTTATTTTTGGGGGAAAAAGCCCCCCATTTTTCCCAAAACATGTATGTCAGCAAAATCTTGCCAACATGCAACTACTCCCATTCGATGGTGCTTGGGGGCTTTGAAGAAATATCGTAGACTACACGGTTAACGCCTTGAACTTCATTGATAATTCTGCTTGACATGCTTTCAAGAAGCTGATCAGGCAAGCGAGCCCAGTCAGCAGTCATGGCGTCTACACTGTTTACAATGCGCAGTGCAATAACATGCTCATAGGTGCGCCCATCTCCCATAACGCCCACGGTCTTTAAGGGTAAAAGTACCGCAAAACCTTGCCATACTTTACGATACCAACCGGAGCTTTTGAGTTCTTCTTGGACAATTTTATCGGCATTGCGCAAAATGTTTAGCCTTGGTTCAGTTATTTCACCAAGAATGCGAATGGCAAGCCCGGGCCCCGGGAAAGGGTGACGCCAAACAATGGAGTCAGGCATACCAAGCTCAGCGGCTACCTTACGAACTTCATCTTTGAAAAGTTCGCGTAAGGGCTCAATAAGCTTAAGTTTCATGCTCTCGGGCAGTCCGCCTACGTTGTGATGACTTTTAATGACTGCGCTTGGGCCTTTGTGTGAAATGGATTCAATAACATCGGGATAGAGCGTGCCTTGCGCTAGATAGTCAACTTTTCCAAGAGCTTTGGCTTCTTCATCAAATACTTCTATAAAGGTATGCCCAATGATTTTTCTTTTCTGTTCAGGATCGTCCACGCCTTTGAGCTTGTCCAAAAAGCGATCTTGTGCTTGTACAAACTTAAGGTTAAGGTCAAAGTTTTCACGCAAATACGAAACAACTTCCTCGCCTTCGCCAAGGCGCAAAACTCCATTGTCCACAAAGATACAATGCAAGCGATGCCCTATGGCTTTGTGTAAAAGTACGGCCACAACGGTGGAATCTATGCCACCTGAGAGGGCACAAACCACTTCAGCTTCAGGGCCAACGGCTTCTGCCAACTCTTTTACGCAACGAGTACAAAAGGATGACATGGACCAATCTGGGGTGATTTTAGCGATGTTGAAAAGGAAGTTTTGGAGCATTTTCACGCCGTCGTCGCTGTGATGCACTTCGGGGTGAAATTGTACGGCATATATTTGACGTTCAGCATGCGCCATGGCTGCCACATCAAGTGTGGGGGTGCTGGCAATAATAGTAAAGCCTTGCGGTACTGTTTTTACTTTATCACCGTGGCTCATCCAAATGCGCGAGCTTGTATTTGTGTCAAGGTCTTTCCATAAAAGGGAATTTTTATCTACAAAGCTTAGCTGTGCCGGGCCATATTCACGAGTCTCGGAGCGAGCAAGCTCGCCGCCTAGGTTTTGCGCAAGTAATTGCATACCATAACAAATTCCTAAGATGGGGATGCCAAGATCTAAAAATCCTGCATCAAGTTGTGGAGCGTCCGCTTCGCCCACAGAAGCCGGCCCGCCTGATAAAATAAGTGCATCCGGCTGCATGGCACGAACTGTTTCTGCATCCACATTACAGGGATGAATTTCCGAATATACACCGGCCTCACGTACCCTTCGCGCTATAAGTTGCGTTACTTGTGAACCATAGTCAATGATGATTACTTTGCTTGACATATTTTCCCTTTTGAATAATAATTATAAGTGTATATTCATATAAAAAACTTGTGCCTGCTCTGCGGCTACTTGGTTTGGGATAATAGTCTTTTATTGGTAGGATGTCAATTATATATCTTTGTTCAGATATTTATTTTTTTAATTGTTTGATAATATTAACTTTCTAGAGAGTCGTCGCTAAGGTGTAGGCTTTCGGGTAAAACATTTGCCGCTTGCGAAAAAATGTTAGATAAAATGCTGTTGGAAACGAGCATTCCGCTGCGTGTGAGGCGCAGATAGCCATTGCGGATGCGGATAAGTCCATTTTCATGCAAGGCTTCGATGAGGACTTTGTGATCCTTCATAAAATTACGTCCGGTAAGCGCTCTGTACGCTTTGAAGCGCAATCCGCGTGCTGTGCGCAAGCGTAACATGACAAGTTCAAGAACCCGATCTCTTGGGGTAAGTATGGTTGCGTCTGCATCAAGATTTTGCTCATGGACTTTGCTTGTCCAAGCGGGTAAATCGTAGGGATTTGTCCAGCGTTTTCCTTGTACGGTTGATGTTGCCGATGGGCCTAGGCCTAAGTAATCATCGCCTTCCCAGTAGCCTAAATTATGTCGGCATTGGAATCCCATACGGGCGAAATTAGAAATTTCATAATGCAGATAGCCTTGTTCTTCGAGTAACTGAGCCCCTTCCATAAACATAACCGATTGGTCTTTTTCCGGCGGAAGTGCAATTGTGCCCTTAGTATAGTCACGCTCAAGCTTAGTGCCTTCTTCAAGGGTTAGGCCATAAGCAGAAATATGCTGTGGCTTCATGCGTGTGACTTCACGCAAGGTATTGAGCCAGTGACGTACGCCTTGCCCAGGCAAGCCCCACATAAGATCCACGTTTATATTATTAATTCCGGCATCTCGAGCTTGCATAACAGCATAAAGGCTGTCACGTAATTTGTGCGAACGCCCAAGCATATGTAGATATTCTTCGTCAAGACTTTGCAGGCCAATGGATAATCTATTCACTCCTGCTTTTACAAAATCACGCACCGTATCGGGCTTGCGTAACGATTCCGGATTTGCTTCAAGGCTTATTTCTACATTTTCGGTAATGTTGAAATATTTAGCGACTCGCTCAATGATGAGAGAAATTGCCTTGGCAGGTAAGAGGCTTGGGGTTCCGCCGCCAAAAAAGATGGAAGAAACGCTTGTTTTAGCATACATATCGCCCCAAACACTTAATTCTAAAAGCAATGTATCCACATAATTACGAAAATCTTCGCTGTGTAATGGCTGCACGCCCTTGCCAAGTGGTAAGGAGTGAAAGGCGCAGTAATGGCATTTACTGCGGCAAAAGGGAACGTGAATATATAAAAGCATGGCTTTCTCACTGGCTTGAAATTTTATAATATAATAATATGCTCTATGTAGCTATTTTCAAATAGTAAAAAGCGTGAAGAGCAAAGGGGTGAAGCAAGATTTTATAATTGTCCGCTGAAAAATCCTATCTGTTGCGTCAGCAATAAAAAGGCAAATCATTTATCATGCTTTCTTGTAGAATTACGCAGACATCAAAGTTCAGGATAGCATGTGTTATAAAAAAAATCAATGCAGATCTAGAGGGGATAAATTTATGTTAATATGTGGAATTTTCAGGGAAAACATCTGGAACTTTTTTTCGTTCTGTTTTCGCTTGTTGAAAATAGAACGCGATAGGGTTTCCAAAGGGGATTATCCCCCTTGCTCTTGTAGTTGGGTTGGAGGGGGGACAGAGCCCTTCCCCTCCGGAGGAATTAATCAATGTTTCCTTTAGTTATGATATACTCGATGAACCACGCGAGGAAGTTTGCGATGATTGTGTATAACATCTTGTCTTGCATCCCGAAGGTCAACCTTTGCTTCACGATAGTCTTGTTGTGCGTTTCGAAAATCACGCTTTTCTTCACGATAATCTTGTTGTGCATCTCGAAGATCACGTTTTGCTTCACGATAATCATGCGGTCCTCTTGCATTGCGCAGGTCGCGTTGTGCATCCCGAAGGTCATGCTTTTCTTCTCGAAGGTCTTGATGCGCATCCCTCAGGTCGCGACTTTCTTCACGATATTCGTGTTTTGCTTCGTGATAATCGCGTTGTGCGGCGTGGAAAGGCTTGGCTACAGCGACAGCTGCCATGGACATGGATACCAGCAGAGTGAATACAATAATTATACGCATTGTTTTTTCCTTTTTTATGGTTAAATATTGTTTTAACGTAAGTCATATGTAAGTTAGCAATGATTGTGCCAATAGTTAAAAATTGTAATACCTTGAATTCACGGTGAAAATTTTTCTTTGTGTGTGTATAAAAAATATACAAGGACTTGCAGATGTATAAAAATTAAACAGTGATGCTTGCAATTTTTTAGAGGTTTAAGGTAAGTAGTCGTCACTGAAAAAGATATTAACAATTTAAAATAAAAGAATTTTTTAGTCGATTAAGGCAAATAAAAATGCCGAAAATAAGGGCATGAAATGCACTTTTCCGGCATTTTTATGGCGCTAAAACACGATTTTTCTGTGACGACTATCAAAATTTGAGCGCAAGCAAAAATTT
>CAYJJP010000106.1:0-7277 GCA_964370525.1 uncultured Desulfovibrionaceae bacterium
TTTCCAAAAAACTTTCACACGAATTTTTCTTACGAAAAATTCTTTTGAATATCTTTTACTACAAAGTGTTAGTAAAAAACGTAATTTGTTTCGTTCTATTTTCAACTTATTGAAAAATAGAACGCGATAGGGTTTCCAAAGGGGATTATTCCCCTTGCTCTCGTAATCGGGGTGGAGGTGCGGAGTCCTTCCTCAAATTCAAAGTATTATTGTATTAATCGACAGTTCATATATATGTTTAGGAAGGTTTGCGCTGTGGAAAAAAAATCATCAAGTTGGCTAGGTTGCTTTGGATTGGCTTTAGTCATAATTTTTGCGCTTTCAATGTATGGCTGCGAGGCCATGAACCTTGCTGAGTTGCAAGTTTTTGAGCAAGTGCAAGAAAGTATTGTACCTATGCCGGATAATACAAAAATAGATAAAAAATTTGATGGTAAGACAGTATATACACAAGGTAAAATAACCGGAAGTGATGTCATTGAGCATGAATTGCTCAAAATGAAAACGCATGGCCTTGTATTTGGTTTTTCGGAAAAATATTATCAATATGAACAAAGAACAAAGCGCCGCCGTGCTTTCTCCGCTGAAAATCGCTATAAATATTTGCCTGAATGGAAGTTCGACCCCGAAGATTCGAAGCGCTTTGCAATCCCGCAAGATAATACTTTAATTTACTCTAAACTGAACTTTGAAAATATATATGCACCAAATGTAATGCTTGGCGCGTATAAAGTTGGACACAGTATTATAAACGCTTTGCCACGGGATAAGCTCAGGTCTACCAAGATTAAACCAAATCTTACGCCTGAAGCACTGCAAGCAATCCACGACGATATATTGGCAGAAGCTAAAAAAAACAATACTTTTTCAGAAAGTGTTAGAGCGTACTATGCCGACATAGACAATGGTAAAAAACCCGGGCTTTTGGTTCATATTGTCGATGATATGTTGTACCTAGGTAGAGATGTCAACAATCCTCTTATTGGCGACACGATGATACGCTTTTTTGTCATTGAAGAGTCAACAGACACATTTAGTTTTATAGTCAAGGTAAATGGTAACACTCTAGAAGAATTTGAGGATTCCAGTGGCTTTAGTGGTTACAGTATGCTTGAAATCGGTGATGTCAGCCTGCAAAAAATGCTTTATGATAACGCAGATTTCATGGTTTCCTTTCGGTGGGTAGCGGTTGCAATTCACTTCGTTTTACTGTTCATAGCGGTGTTTATGCTTTTTTACAGCAAATCAGATAAGGATAAATTTACGCTTCCGTTTTTCTCTACTGTTTTCGTAAGCATAGTAATGCTTTTTCTCGCACGCTTGACTATTTGGCTATGGTAAATTACATAGTGAATTGTGTAAGGTATGTTTAGTCAAAGGAGTTTATTGTGTTAAAATTTATAGGGGAAATAAAAACACCCTACAATAGTTTGGATGAATGTCCGCGCAATATTAATAGGGAAGGGCCGTCATGTTCCTTGATATTAAAGGATATTTATCAAGAAGGCTTGGAGGGCTTACAAGCCGGCGATAAAATTCTTGTGCTCTACTGGCTTGATTATAAGGATAGCGAGGATGCAGAAGCATCACAAATGACTCAAACGTCATTGGATAGTGGAGTAAAAAAGGGAGTGTTTTCCTTGCGCTCACCGCATCGCCCCAATCCCATTGGTGTTGCTGTGGTAAGGGTCGAAAATATAAATAAAAACATCGTAAACATTCGCGGGCTTGATTGTTTGAATGGCACAAAGCTTTTGGACATTAAGCCAGCCATTATGGACGAGTGCTCATAGGATAAATGTTATGCTAAAAAGCTTTTTGGCATTTTGCCGCATGATTAAGATTGAACATTCCATTTTTGCCCTTCCCTTTGCCTATGCAGGGATTTTCCTTGCTCAAAGGGGTATGCCTCAATGGGAGCCACTTATTTATTTGACCATTGCCATGGTGGCTATACGCTCTTTTGCCATGGCTTTTAATCGTTTGGTGGATTTACCGCTGGATAGTATTAATCCCCGCACGAAAACGCGCCCCTTGGTCAGCGGCGAAATTAGCGTAATGCAGGCTAAAATCCTTTGCTGGCTCATGGCAGTGATTTTTATTGGCAGCTGTGCCATGCTCAATACTCTATGTCTGTGGCTTTCTTTACCAACTATTATTTTTGCCGGTGCGTATAGTTATAGTAAGCGTTTTACTTGGTTGTGTCACTTTTGGCTTGGTGCAACGCTTGGGCTTGCGCCTCTTGCCGGATGGATTAGTGTGCGCCCGGAGCTCAGCGTTGATGCGCTTATGACGCCTATTTTATTTTTCTTTGCGGTACTCTTTTGGGTGGCGGGTTTTGATATTTTTTATTCGTGTCAAGATGTGGAGTTTGACCAAGAATATAAGCTCCATTCCGTACCGGCGCATTTTGGACTGGAAAAAGCCCTGGCTTTGGCGGCATTTTCCCATGTAATGACGGTGATTTTCTTGCTATTGGCCGGATTTTACGCACAGCTTTCATGGTGGTGGTACGCACTATGGCTGGTTATGAGTGTCATCTTGCTTTGGGAGCATCGCTTGGTGCATGCTGATGATTTGCGTCGTGTTAATACAGCCTTTTTTACCTTAAACGGGCTTATAGCTATTTTAATTTTTGCAGCAGTTTTGCTGGGGATCTTTGGTTAATCAAATGGCGAAAAAGAAAAAATATCAAATAAATGAACGTGGAATAGATGAAGTGCTACCCGTAAGTCGCTCACAAAAAAAGCGGGACAGTCATGCGCTCAAAGACCTTGGGGCTGAGCTGGCTAAACTCTCGGTGGGGCAGCTCAAACATATTCCGCTCAATGATGAATTGTTGACTGCATTTACGCTTATGACAAAAATTACCAACCATGAAGCACGGCGGCGCCAGTTGCAATTTATTGGCAAACTTTTGCGCCATTGCGATCCATCGCCCATTCAAGACGCGCTCGCTACCTTACAAGCCGGGCATAATAGCAATACGGCGCTTTTGCACCATGCTGAGCAGATTCGTGCAGCCTTACTCTCCGGTAATCAAGATGAAAAAGAACGAATGCTTGCGCAATGGCCGTCGGAAGCGCAAGAGCTTCAAGCTTTGGCGTTGAAAGCTAAAGGGCAGGACAATCCTGAAACTAAAGGGGCCAGTAGGGCGCTTTTTCGTAAGGTGCGTGAGTTGTTGGAAGCGGATGCAAAGATTGCAACGGATACCAAGAATGAAGAGTAGCTATCGATAGAGTTATTTTATTGATAATGCACAAAAAAAGCGAGGTTCATTTATACGATGAACCTCGCTTTTTAATTAAAATGCTTGCCTTACTTACGGCATGGTATTATTGACCAATTTTCAAATCTTCCCAGTATTTTTCATACACTTTTTGCGTATCACTAAGACCCTTGGTGAATTCGCTGTTTTTGATTTCTGCCTTTGTGGGGAAAATGAGCTTGCTTTCGGCCATTTCCTTTGGCAAAAATTCTTTTACACCGGTATTAGGTGTTGTGTAGTTGTACTCAGCTACGCACTTGGCTGCAATGTCAGGGCGTAAGATGAAGTTAATAAAAGCATGGGCTTCGTCTTTGTTTTCGGCATAAGCGGGGATAACAAAGCTGTCGAGCCAAAGGGGCATGCCTTCTTTTGGGTAAATAAATTCAAGGTCCGGATTTTCTTGTTTGGCAATAAAGGCATCGCCATTCCAAATGAAGCCGGCAACAACTTCGCCGCTGATTAAGGCTTGCTTTGCTGCTGTCACATCGAAAATTCTTACGCTAGGCTTAAGCTTTACGAGCCACTCATAAGCTTTCAAAATTTCTTTTGGATCCTTAGTGTTTATGGAAGAACCGGTAGCCAAGAGCGCTGCTCCGAATGTGTCTCGTAAGTCATCGGAAAGCAAGAGTTTTCCCTTGAATTCAGGGCGCATTAAGTCATTCCAAGAAGTGATAGCCTTGGGGTCAATGGCGTTTTTATTCACCATAAAACCTTGAGCGCCCCACATATACGGAATGGAATAACTATCCTTGCTATCAAATGCCTTTGAAACAATTTCTTCGTCCAAATATTTAAGGTTAGGAATTTTTTGTTTGTCAATGGTGCTAAGCAGAGCATTTTCACGCATTAAATCAACAAAATAGGTAGAAGGCACAACTACATCATACCCCTTGCCGCCAAGAAGCTTTAACTTTGCATACATAGCCTCATTGGATTCATAGGTTGTATATACAACTTTAATGCCTGTTTCTTTAGTAAATTGATCCAGCACCGATTGCGGAATGTATTCCGACCAATTGTACACATTTACAACTTTTTCTTTAGCTGCGTGCGCCATGCCCACACCAGCAAGAGTTACGATACACAAAGCAAATAAAAGCAGTTTTTTCATCAGCTTTTTCTCCATCTTCCTATGGTCCACGCCAAAAGCACTAATACCACCGTGATACCAAACATCAGTGCCGAAAGTGCGTTGACGTCAGGTTTCATGCCAAGGCGAACCATGGAATAAATTTTTAAGGGTAAAATTTCAAAAGATGGCCCTGTCACAAAAAAACTGATGAGCACATCGTCCATTGACAAAGTAAAGGCAAGAAGCCAACCTGCTATTACAGCAGGTAAAATAAGTGGTAAGATGACATGATAAAAAGCTTGCCATTCTGTTGCGCCAAGATCGCGGGCAGCTTCTACAATGCTCTCGTCAAACTCGCTCAATCTTGCTAAAATTGTAATAATAACAAAGGGAAGAGATAAAGTCGTATGCGCGATGAGTAAAGTAGTGAAGCCAAGCTCCACTTGCAGGGCGATGAAGAATATGAGCAAAGATATGCCCATAACTATATCCGGCGATACGGTAAGTACATAGACAGAGCCATGAAAAACTTTTCGCCCTAAAAATCGATAACGCTTCAAGGCAACAGCGGCTAAGACGCCAAGAACGGTAGCTAAGCTGGCACTGAGTGAGCCAACAATGAGCGAGTTAATGGCTGAGTCCAAGAGGGTTTCGTTTTTCAGCAAGAGCTCATACCATTTTAATGTGAAGCCTCGCCAGTCAGTCGAATATTTTGCCATATTAAATGAGTAAATAATGACAAGTATTATGGGCATGTACAAGAGTGCGTAAATCGCCGTGAGCCAAGTTTTTGCTAAAATACGCATTATCCTTTCTCCTCTTGTTGATAGCTTTGGTCGTCTAAATTATTGCTTTTGTTATGCGTGTAGCTATTGACCAAGCGATAGGTGAGCAATAGTAAAATAAGCAAGAGGGTTAAGAATGTACTTGCCGCTGCTCCAAGTGGCCAATCTCGTGCCACCAGGAATTGATTTTTTATAAAATTGCCGACGAGTAATGTTTTGGCTCCCCCAAGGATTTCCGGTATGTAAAAAGCACCAAGTGAGGGTAGAAAAACAAGAATACTTCCGGCTACAATGCCAGGCAGAGTGAGCGGCAAAGTAATGTGCCAGAATGTGCGCACAGGGCTTGCCCCAAGGTCACGAGCAGCCTCGGCATAGCGTCCGTCTAGTTTTTCGATGCTTGCATAGAGCGGTAAAATCATAAAGGGTAGGAATGTATAGACCATTCCGCAAAATGTAGCAAAGCTTCCGTACATAAAGGAAACAGGTTCGGAAGTGATTCCAAGCCACATGAGTAATGTGCTCAAAAGCCCGCCTGCCTTAAGTATGGCAATGAGCGCATAGGTTCTGATGAGCGAATTTGTCCAAAAAGGAATAATAATAAGCAGTAACAGCCAAGGTTTTGTCTTGTCCTTTGCGCGTGCCATGGCTGTGGCAAAGGGATACGCCAGCACAAGACAGGTAATAGTTGAGATAAGGGCGATCCAAAATGATTCCCAAAGGACGGTCAAATATTTAGGATCAAGTAAGCGAACGTAGTTTTCCCACGTTAAAACAGGGAGCACAAACTCGTGCTCGCCGCGCTGGAGAAAAGTAATAATTAACAAACCTATATTGGGCAAAAGAGCAAAAATACTCAGCCACAATACGGTCATGCCTATACTGAATTTGCGTAAAAAATTGAAGTTTTTCATGGCATCTTACGCAAAATTATACTGTTTCAAAAGGCAGTAGCACTTCCCAGCCACTAACCCATGTCACATACACATCTTCACCCGGCACATAGTTAATATCAAGGCCGTCTTCGTCGAAAAATTCCGAACCCATAAGCAAACAGTCTTGATTTTCAAGTGTTATGTAAATGTCCACCGTAGCGCCTTTGTATACCGATTCCACTATTTTTGCGCGCAATATGGGAGCATTGGGATCCGGCCTTTGTTCGTAGGTGTGATAAATACGCAAATCCTCAGGACGTATTAATACATTTACCTTGTCATTTAGGGAAAATTCTCTCTTGGAATGCACAGTAAAAGGCGTATCTTGCACAGTAATTCCGTACATACCGTCTTGCTTTTTATTGATGATATCTGCAGTTAAGATGTTGATTTCGCCAACAAAGCGAGCAACATAGAGGTTGGCAGGATTTTCATAAATATCTTGTGGGCTTCCTTCTTGGACAATGCGCCCATTATCCATAACGATTACTCGATCGCTCATGGCAAAGGCTTCTTCTTGGTCGTGAGTCACAAAGACAAAGGTGATGCCAAGTTTTCGTTGGATGCGCTTAATCTCCAGCTGCATTTGACAGCGTAATTTATAATCAAGAGCAGAAAAAGGTTCATCAAGCAATAATACCAATGGCTCATTGACTATGGCACGAGCCAGCGCCACTCTTTGCTGTTGACCGCCGGAAAGATGCGAAGGTTTACGCTCGACCAAGTGTTCAAGGCGTACCATGTGCAAGACTTCACGTACGCGTTGGGCAATTTCAGGCTTTGGCAATCCTTGCATTTTAAGCCCAAAAGCCACGTTGTCAAAGACGTTCATATGTGGGAAAAGTGCGTAATTTTGAAAAACTGTGTTTACCTGTCGTTTTTCCGGTGGCATATTGCTTATGTCTTTACCGCCCATGCAAAGCGAACCGGCATCAAGTTGTTCAAATCCTGATAGAATCCGTAAAATTGTCGTTTTACCACAGCCGGAAGGTCCAAGTAAGGTGAGGAACTCGCCGTTGGCAATGGTAAGATCAATTCCGTTCAAAGCCACTTGGTTGTCATACTTTTTGACAACACCGCTCAAGGTTATAAGAGGCGCATTTTGCTTCATTCTTTTCTTGTTTTACCTGCTTGTTTGAGATGGTTTTGCACATTGTCCACACAGCTTTCAATGTGTATTTATGAAAAACGTTCGTACAATATTGTTGACAGGAATGCAA